>NZ_JBNNWO010000010.1:205637-270072 GCF_050281105.1 Methylobacterium sp. NPDC080182 | reverse complement strand
GAAGAAGGACCGCGTCGACGACGCCCTCAACGCCACCCGCGCGGCGGTCGAGGAAGGCATCGTCCCGGGCGGCGGCACCGCGCTGCTGCGCGCCACGGCAGCTGTTCGGGCTCTTTCGAACGACAACCCCGACGTGCAGGCCGGCATCAAGATCGTCCTCAAGGCTCTTGAGGCCCCGCTCCGCCAGATCGCCCAGAACGCGGGCGTCGAGGGCTCGATCGTGGTCGGCAAGATCCTGGCTGATGCCTCCTCGACCTTCGGCTTCGACGCCCAGACCGAAGCGTATGTTGATATGCTTCGGGCCGGCATCGTCGATCCGGCCAAGGTGGTCCGTGCGGCCATTCAGGGCGCGGCTTCGGTCGCCGGCCTGCTGGTGACCACCGAGGCCATGATCGCCGAGGCTCCGCGGAAGGAGGCCCCGCCGATGCCGAGCGGTGGTGGCATGGGCGGCATGGACTTCTGATCTGCCCGACCAAGTCTGGGTGATACTCGATGAGCCGGATGCCGGCTCGTCGGGGGCGCTTCACGTGGGCCGGATGAGGGGACCGGCCCCGCTCCGGTCCTGCGGGTGCACGGGATCGAGGCGTTCCCGTCTATCGGCGCTGTATCATCGAAATCGAAGCCCGCGTCTCGCGCGGTGAGGCGGCTCAAGTCGCGGGAGGCTGCGGCGGCCGATACCGAAATAAGTCTGAGGGCAACGCACATGCGCATTCTCGTCGGCTGCGAGATGACCTACGAGTTCCCGCAGCCCACCCCCATCATCGCGACGCTTAACATCCACGCATCGCGCTTCTCGGATCTCGAACGACCCGACTACTTAATCACGACCCCCGCTGTACCGGTCCAGGGCTACCGTGACAGTTTTGGGAACTGGTGCAGCCGCATGGTTGCCCCGGCTGGCCGCTTCAAGCTGCGGACCGACACGATCGTGCGGGACCCCGGCGGCGGCGACCCGGAGGTCTTCAACGCTGGGGAGACCGCCATCGAGACGTTGCCGTCGGACACGGTGCTGTTCCTCCTCGGCAGTCGGTACTGTGAGACCGATCGTCTGTCATCGATCGCCTGGGATCTGTTCGGCCACCTGCCGCCGGGCTGGGGGCGTGTGCAGGCGATCTGCGACTACGTCCATGATCGAATTACCTTCGGATACGAGCATGCGCGGGCAACGCGGACGGCCTTCGATGCATTCGAGGAGCAGCGGGGCGTCTGCCGTGATTATGCGCATCTGGCGATCGCGTTCTGCCGGTGTCTCAACATCCCGGCACGCTACTGCAACGGATATGTCAGCGACATCGGTCTGCCGCTGCCCCATGCGCCCGGCGATTTTGCCGCCTGGATGGAGGTCTTTCTCGGGGGCCGCTGGCACACATTTGATCCGCGCAACAACAGTTCACGCATCGGTCGGATTCTGATCGCCTATGGTCGGGACGCCGCGGATGTCCCGTTGACGCTGACCTTTGGCCCCAACGAACTCGTCGCGTTCCACGTGACGACGGAAGAAGCGCCTCCAATATAACCGCGGACTTCTGAATGAGGCGTTGGCTGCTTGCAGCCGTTGACCGTTTGACTACAAAAGCTATCAAGCCGCATCCAAGATACCGCGAATTCGTGTCGCGTCCTCGATGCAGGTCGATAAATGCAGCACTGATGTCTGCTTGTCGGGCGTTCTTCAAACAAGTTGAATGGCCGACTTGGGCGCAAAGCGGAACGTCCGATCCGTATCTGAAGGTCAAGGTTGCCCCTGGGCCGGCAGGAGCCCGGCAGCGCGGCAGCTCTTGGACATGATCATGCCCAAACAGTTCCTGAAAGACATCGACCGCAGCAGCCTCGACCGTGGCACGCTCCAGGACATGCACTTAGACACCGCTGGCGCGCCATGTCGCGACTTCGTGCTCAACCGGCTGGAATAGGCAAACGCGCGCGTCCTTGTGGTCGGACCGAACTTCGGTTGTGGCTCCTCGCGCGAGCATGCTGTGTGGGGCCTGATGCAGCTAGGAATCCGAGCGATCATCGGCACGACTTTCGCCGGCATCTTCAACGACAATGCCGCCAACAACGGGCTGCTGCTGATTTCGATGGAGCCCGAGGAGGTGAGCACCCTCTCGGCACTGGCGGTCGATCCCACTCGCAACCGACTGGCCATCGACCTACCCGCCCAGATGGTCCTGGCCGCGAACGGCACGCGGTTCGAGTTCGACATCTCGCCGCTGCGCAAGGACGCGCTCGTACGCGGCCTCGACGCCATCGGGACTACCCTCAACCAGGCCGACGCGATCCATGCCTTTGAGGCACGGCATCATGCCACCCAGCCCTGGCTGGTCCCACACACAAGGTTACGGTCAGCGGCCAACGGCGTTCACCTGCCTTGGGCCGCTAACCTTCGAGGACAGATCCAGCCCGGCAGCAGTGAGCGGAGAGTTCATGAGCGCCTACTGATCTAGATCCGAGCCGAAGCTGCATGCACAGGATGTGGGCCCGCTGAAGGCGTTCTACCGACGCACCGTCACGAAGCAATAGAATTTGTTAACCTTAAAGATGATCGCCTCAAATCGACTATTGCTTCGGGCAGTAAAATCAGACTATGATGTCGAGCCGCCTTCTCCCCGCCCTTAAGGGCGGCTCAACCGTTAGAGCATTTTTACCACCCTTTATTGGGTGGATGTCAGTCATATGAGGCTGGCGGCAGAGTGTTTGTCTATGTGTGATGATGACGTAACAACCGGTTGTGCGCATCTTGCTCGCGAGGTGCGCTATAGAAGTCACGATGGTCTATGCAGTGTCGTGGCTGATCCGAACGAAAAAGCAATCGATGCGGCCGTCCGAGCAGAAGTTGATCGAGATGACAGCATCGATGATATGACATACAATCAAAGTGCCGGCGGTTTTGATGGATCGTCCGTTTGGCAAGTCGAAGGCTGGAAAAACTGTAGATCGGTCTGTAAGGCCAGCATCTACATCTTGTACGAGACAGTCGTAGAATAAATAAGATTGGCCAGGCGGGCGTCGCAGTAATGCGACGCCCGTTTGTTTTAGATACTCATCTTCGCTTTTTTGTGTCCTGCCACGGTGTAGCTAGAGCAAGCCAATCACCTGCTGCCACGTAGAAAGACTAAGCATTCCTATACTATAACTCTATTCCGTAAAATTGCCTGAACTGTGAGTGATGGGCCATAGCAGCTGGGCGATACGGGGCGGTCCCATCGCACTGGATCACCGTGGAGAGACGGAAACGCTCGTCTACACTGGTGTGCACTGTCGCGTCGGGCTTGATGTCTCGGTCCTTCGCCTCCCAAGTCCTATCCTGCGCCCAGCGCCGTACCCAGCCCGGCACCCATGGGTCCGAGACGCGCGTCGCAATGGCGTCCCGCATGCCGGCCACCTCGCAGTGCTGCACGCCGGCGGCGGAAGGGTGCAGGCGCAGCCGCGGGATCCGCGTAACCTCGACCGGGTGGCGCGGATCGGCGACGGGCGGCATCCCGTCCACCTTTAGGCCGTCCGGGACGCCGACGGCCTGTTCAAGCATCCACCGGAGCGCGATGTCGGACAGCCGGGACTCGGTCTCGTCGTAGCTGCCGCCGATGTCCGAGTGGTTGCCGGCGAACCAGAACTGCCGGAACTGGTCCGGCGCGCCGGGCGTCCGCGGCGGCGTCACCTCGGTCGGCCCCCACTTTACGCGATCGAAGTCCTTGCGCCGCTCGTCGATGGCGATCGCCGCGCGGGCATAGCCGACCTGGGCGCTGAGGAGGCGGTCGAAGTTCTCACCCCTCCACTCCGCCACGTGGCTCTTCGACTTTCCCGCCTCGGGCCAGTTCTGTATGGTCTTGGTCTTCGCGGTGACGACCCGCCGCCGCACCGCTCCGGCAGTCGCGATGGAAGCGGCGACGAGGATGCTCGCAGTGATCAGGTCCGCTTTCCAGAAGGGGCCATCGAACAGGTAGGAGACGCCCCCGACCAGGGCGGAGGTCACGGCGATGGCGATACCGAGCGGGATGACGACCGCGGCCGCCAATCCAGCCTTGATCAGGGTGCGCTTCGGGCCGGCGACGCCGAGCGCAGCGACCGTGTCGAAGGTGCCGATGAAGTAGGGCTCGACGTTGGCCTTGCCACCGCCGTCGGGGTGATCCGATCCGTACCGCGCCCGGAACCGCCGCGAGAGCTCGTGCCGCTCCGCGTCGAAGTCCGCGCGCGGGTGGCCGGCACCGTGCTCCAGCACCGTCTCGACCGCTTCGCGTGCGATGTCTCGCGTCAACTTGCGGAAACGCAGGAGCGGGCCGGCCGCGCCCTGCGTGGGCACGCCGCAGTACATCAGGAGGTTCGCCACGCACCGAACCGTGTAGGCCCCTCGGCTGAAGCCGATCAGATAGATGCGGTCGCCCGGTTCGTAGTGGTCGATAATGAATCGGTAGCAGTCGGCGATGTTCGTGGTAATGCCGCGCCCCGAGAGGGAGGCGGCCATCTTTTGCACGAAGCGCACCGGCGCCGTCAGCGCCGTAGTGCCGATATCGGTGCCGAGCCCCGGGTCGTAAAACGCGACCTGCTCCGCCGGGTCGATCCCACTCTCGGGCCCGACCTTGCAGACGCGGTACAGCTTATAGACGTTGCTGACGCGCTGCTCGGGGCGGACGCCGCCATCCTGCCCGGTGCCATCGGAGAAAACCACTATATTCTTAGGCATCCGCCTGCCTCTGGAACGCCGGAGCCCGGGATGGGCGACAACCGCCTTGACGTCCTGGGCAGTGATGCCGCCCGAGACGGGTTTTCAGATTTCGGGGCGCGCCCGGGCTTGGCTCAGACGACCGGGCACGGGGTGTACGGCTCGACCTCGTCGGCCAAGAAGCTCCGCCGGATCTCGCGCCCGGCGCCCTCGACGAGGACCCGGGCCATGGCCGGCAGCTCCGCCCTTGCGCGCAGGTAATCGTCCAGCGCGATGGGGTTGTTGCTCTCCGGCGCGTCGATGCGCGTCAGTCGGTCACGCCCGATGAGCAGACCCGCCTGCCCGAGGGCGTTGTGCGACTGAGCCTTCATGGCTGCCTGGATGACGCCGCGCCACTGGATCATGCCGCCGGAGGTCTTGTTGGCGTCGACCTTGAACGCAGTCTCCCCACAGCCGAGGCTGAGCACCTGGATCTGGCCGCGGTCGATATCGAAGCAGGCGAGCGCGTCGACCACCGCGTTCATCGTCGGGTTGTTCGACCACAGGCCGCCATCGACCATCACGTAGCCGTTGTTCGACAGGGCCTCGAAGTAGGTCGGGGCGGCCGCGGTGCTCAGGGCGACCCTGACCATGCGCTCGTAGCGGTCCTTCTTGTAGGCGGGGTGGTGGGGCGTCTTGAATACGAACGGCTCGCCGTGGAATCCCTCGAAGGCGGGGATGCAGAGCCGGGTCCGGGCCTCGCCGAAGGTGGTCTCCCCGAAGATCCGCAGCAGCTCGTCTTCGAGGGGTTTGCGCTCGTAGACGTAGCGGTAGCGCTGGCGCACGAACCGGGTGAGGCGCTCGATCCGCGACGGCGGCGGGAAGATGTTGCCGCCGCGCTCGACGTAGACGTCGCAAATCTCGCGCGCCGTCAGGCCGTGGGCGAGCGCGAGGGCGATGATGCCGCCGGTCGAGGTCCCGGCGATCATGTCGAAGTGCTGGGCGACCGAGCGCCCTTCGAGGAATCGGCCCTCAAGCTCGGCGAGCACCGCGGCCGGGAGGATGCCGCAGATGCCGCCGCCGTCGACGGAGAGGATCCTGAAGGGCCGGTCCTTGGGCCACGGCAGGGGCTGCCGGCGGTCCTGCTGGGTGCCGTCGGAGCGGCGCGGGGGAACGTAGCTCATCGTCCGGCTTCCTTGGCGGCGGGGGGTTCGGCGTGCCGGCCGCCCCCGGACCACCGTCCGGTCGCGCGCCAGCCCTCGTAGCAACCGAGCCAGTCGAGGGCCCAGGGGATGGTCGTCTCGGCGATTAGGCGGAACGGGGTCCACTCGCCGGTCTCGTGGTCGAACAGGCAGAGAACTGGGTCGCCGGCCCGATCGACGTAGACGTGGGGCAGCGGGCCCTCGCCGTCCCCCGGGCGGCGCCGGAGGGCCGGCGAGATCACACGGACCTCGGGCTGCTGCTGCAGGGGGGCGATCCGCTCGACGACGAGGGGGACCTGGTACGAGACCTGCACCTCGTAGGCGAGCATGAAGGGCTTGAGCGTGCCGAGCCAGGTCGCCGCCCGCTCGGAGCGCTCGACAAGCCGGAACGACGGCCAGGAGGCCCGGATGGCCCGGTCCTGGTCCGCGATGGAGGGGAAGACGCTCACCACCGGCGCCCCCCGCGAAAGGTGTGGGCGCTCGCTCGGGCCGGCACCGCGGCGGCCGCGCCGCCGAGGCCGACCAACGCCGGGCGGCTGGGGACGTAGAGGCCACCCCGCGGCGTGTAGGCGTGGAGCCCCGACTGGATCGCCCGGCCGGTCCGGTCGTTGAATCGGCGGACCGAAGTCGAGACCACGTGGCTGCCGAAGCGCTCCCGCAGCCACTCCTGGATGTCCTCCAGGCTCGAACCGTGCTGCTTGATCCACGCGAGGCCGTCCGCGAGGTCCGTGAGCTTGGCGGCGTACTCATCCTGCTGGGCGAGGTTCTCCGGCCAGCGGTCGGTGAAGCAGTCCTCCGGGTGGACGGGGTTGACCACCCTGATGCGCTCGCGGCGGGCGCTGGCCGCGCGCAGGGCGCTCGCCACCGTGCGGGCGAGGCGGATCACCATGTCGGTGAGCGTCAGGCCCGGCCGCGAGGCCTGCGCCGCGAAGCAGGAGAGCATCACCGAGGGCGGGATGCGCCCCGTGGCCCCGGCGTAGGCCACGTTGCGGTGGCGCTTGAGAAGCTGCAGGGCGACGGTCGCCACCGCCTTCACGATGATGGGCACCTGGTCGAGGATCTCGTCGACCTCGGCGTCCGCCCGTACCTCCATGCCGTAGGCCTCGTACAGCCGCTTGTTGAAGGCGGCCGCGAACCGGCGCTCCAGCGGCGTGCGCGCCCGGTACCATTCGGCGAAGCCGTAGGCGTTCATCGGCACGTGGAAGTGCTTCGACGCGGGCTTGTCAGGGTGGGCGTGGAAGATGTGGCTGACCCGTTCCGCGCCGTGTCCCAGGCGCACCGCCGGGGTCACGTCGACGTGCATCCGGTCGGCGTAGCGCACGGTCACGCACCGGGTCTGGCGCTCGACCTTCTGGCCGGTCGGGTACCCCTCCAGCGAGCGGTACAGCAGGTCGAGCACCTCGTCCGGATCGGCATGCGGATCGAGGTCCAGCGCCGCGACGATGTCGAGGTCGTACTCGTCGTCCGTGCCGCGCGTCGACGTCGTCGCGTCGATTGCCATGCTGCCCTGCGGATAGAAGCGCAGGATGCGCCCGTTCAACGGGCTGCCGGGGCGTTCCGCGAAGTCGCGGATGGCCTCGTAGCGCCCGCCCGCCTTCGCGTGCAGGCCCGGCGGCAGCTGCACCGAGATGGCAATGTCAGCCATGACCGCGTCGAGCGCGCTGGCGAAGGGGTCGATGTCGGGGGGGTGTCGGAAGTGGCTCATGAATTCGCTCCTTGGCTGGACGCTCGTCGAGGTTGAAAACCCCTGCGTCCGTGGCATCCTGCCGAGGTATGCCGGCCAAGCTCGCGTCTCAGAATTTGGCCGGCACGGATTCTGAAAATCGCGGGCGGGGGGCATAGGGGATGTCGGTCGGACGTTTGGCCGGGCGGCCGGCTGCGGAGGCGAGCCGGGGGCGAACGGGTGGGCGATGACCTCAGCCCGGAGGAATTCGGGGCGGCCTACCGCGACCTGTCGCGCGACGACCGCAAGAAACTGGTCGTCATCGCGAAGCGGTTGTGCGGGCGCACCACGCTCAACCCGGGCGACCTCTTGAACGAGGCGATCTGCCGGACCCTGCTCGGCACGAGGCAGTGCGGTCGGGAGCTGAACGTCGTCGCCTACCTCGTGGGCGTGATGCGCAGCCTCGTCTCGCACGAGCGGGAGAAGCAGAAGCGGTCGGTCACGACCGACGACGCGGAGGAGGTCGACGCCCACATGCGCGCCCGGTTCGGCGAGAAGCCGAGGGCCGGGAGCGCGGAGGACGCCATTATCGACGCCCAGGAGAGGGCGAGGATCATCGGGGAGGTGTTCGAGATGTTCCGGGACCAGCCGGAGGAGCTTGCGGTGCTCGAAGCCCTCAGGGACGAGCTCGCCGGCAAGGAGCTGCGGGAGCGCACCGGGCTGGACCAGGGCGA
Organism: Methylobacterium sp. NPDC080182; assembly: GCF_050281105.1. Taxonomy (NCBI): domain Bacteria; kingdom Pseudomonadati; phylum Pseudomonadota; class Alphaproteobacteria; order Hyphomicrobiales; family Methylobacteriaceae; genus Methylobacterium; species Methylobacterium sp. NPDC080182. Next base: position 261,840 of record NZ_JBNNWO010000010.1, on the reverse strand, counting down.
TCTCGACTACGCGAAGAAGCGCGTCAGGAAGGCGCTCTCCCTCCGCTACCCGAAAGGATGGAGATCATGAACCGAGAGACGACCAACGACGAGAGGTTCCTGGAAGCCCTGGATGACCTCTACATCGAGGGGATCCTCGCGGCCTCCCCCGAGGAGCTCAAGGCGGAGCTGCTCGCCATCGGGGAGGACCCGGACACCCTCGTCGCCATCGCGGATGCCGCCTTCGAGCGCGCCCACGCCGCGTGCGTCGCCGACACATACCCCGCCCCAACCGCTGCAGCACCGGCCGCGTCGGCGTCTGAAGGCGGGATCGACCCCTTCGCCGTACGGGCCGACGGAGGATTGCGCGGGGTGGCGCGCAGCTTCGGCTGCAACCTGAACTTTCTCGGGCGGCTAAAGGATCGGCTCATCCGCGTCGAGGATCTGAGTGCCGGGTTCCTGGCACGTCTGGCCGAGGCGCTTGGGACCGGCGCGGACGAGCTTGCCCGCTTCCTCGCGGGGCCTGCGCGGGTGCCCGTGGCCGCGCGGTTCAAGGCGGACGGCAAGCCGGAAGCCGTCGGGAAGCAATCGCTGGCCGAGGCCATCGAGAGCTCGGGTCTGAGCGACGAGCAGAAGCGGCACCTGGCATCGCTTTAGGAAGGACATCGCCGCCGTGGACGCGTTCGAGGTTGTCAGGTCGAGGGCGGCAGAGGTCCACGCGGTCGCAGTCGAGGGGGGCGCCGATCCGCTTCGCCCCCTGGATCTCGTGGTCGCGGCCATCGATGCCCACGAGATCGATCTCAGCTGGCTACGCCCGGGCGATACCTATCTTCGCGGCGGGCGCGGCCTCTACGATCCGACCCTCCCGGCCATCGCCTGCGAGGATCGGGGAGACCCGACGGCCAAGGCATTGCTCGCGGGTCACGAGCTGGGGCATGCCATCCTGCACGATCCCGACGACGTCATCGTCGACGGCGACATCGACCCGAGCCGCGCGGTGGAGGCCGCCGCCACTGGCGTGGAGAAGGTCGAGGGTTACGGGCGGCGCGAGCGCCGGGAGTTGCAGGCCGACCTGTTCGCCCGCGAGCTGGTGCTTCCGCGGGCCTTGGCGCGCCGCCTTTTCTTGGAGGATGGGCACGGTGCCGACGACATCGTCCGCCTCACCGGGCTGCCCCAAGCCCTCGTCTTCCAGCAGTTAGCCGATTGCCTGCTGCTGCCGGAGCACCGGACGCGTGCTGAGCCCGGTGCCGGGGCCGGACCTCCGCTCGACGACAGCCAGCGGGCTGCCGCCTTCCACGAGGGTACTCCGTTCCTCCTGCAGGCGGGGCCCGGTACGGGGAAGACGCGCACGCTGGTCAGCCGCATCGAACGGCTCCTCGACCGGGGCGCGGCGGCATCCGAGATCCTCGTCCTCACCTTTTCCAACAAGGCGGCGGGCGAACTCGTCGAGCGGTTGACCGCCCGCCTACCCGAGGCGGCCGCCGCTGCGTGGATCGGCACGTTCCACGGTTTCGGCCTCGACGTCCTGCGGCAGTTCCACGACCGCGAGGGGCTGCCCGACGACCCGCGGCTCGTGGACAAGGCCGACGCCGTCGGCATGCTCGAAGATCTCGTTCCGCGGCTGCCGCTCCGTCACTTCCGGAACCTGCACGACCCGACGCTCGACCTAAGCGATATCCTCGCCGCGGTGTCACGGGCGAAGGACGAACTCACCCCTCCGGACGAATACCTGGCCCTTGCCGAGCGGATGGCGGAACGGGCCGGCGACGATGAGGATGCGCGGCTGCGCGCCGAGAAGGCCATCGAGGTCGCGGCGGTCTACCGCGTTTACGACGCCGAGATGCGGCGGCTAGGTCGGCTCGACTTCGGCGACCTCGTCATGCGGCCGACGCTCCTGCTGGAGCGGGACCGCAGCGCCTTGGACATCCTGCGCGCCAAGCACCGCCACATCCTCGTCGACGAGTACCAGGACGTGAACCGTGCGAGCGTCAGGCTGCTCAAGGCACTCGCGGACGGGGGTGAGCGCCTCTGGGTCGTCGGCGACTCCCGCCAATCCATCTATCGGTTCCGCGGCGCCTCCTCGGCCAATATGACGGGCTTCGAGGCCGATTTTCCCGGGCGCCGGATCGGGCGCTTGACGGTGAACTACCGTTCGTCGGCGGAAGTCGTCGCGACGTTCTCGGCCTTCGCGACCGAAATGGCCGCCTCGCGCGGCGTCCTGCCGCTCGACCTCACGGCTCACGCGGGGCCCGCCCACGCGCACCCGGAGACGCGCAAGGTCGATCGCCCGGAGGACGAGGCCGCCGCAGTCGCCGCCCGCATCCTCGAACTGCGGCAGGCGCATGGCGTAGACTTCCGGCATCAGGCCGTCCTGTGCCGCGGCAACGCCCGCCTGGCGGCGGTCGCGGCGGCGCTCGAACAACGCGACGTACCGGTGCTGTTTCTTGGTAACCTGTTCGAGCGGGACGAGGTCCGCGATCTGCTGGCCCTGCTGGCTCTGCTGGTCGACCCCAAGGCCAGCACCCTAGCCCGGGTCGCGCGCATGCCCCGGTACACGATGCCGCTCGAAGATGTCGGTCGCCTTCAGCACGTCCTCTCGCGGTGCGAGGAACCGATGGGATGGGCAACGGAATTGGCAGCCCTGCTCGGCGCTCCGGCGACGGCGTTGGCGAACCTCCTCGCCGACCTGGAAGGTCTGAGTGCGGCCAGCCGTCCCTGGGAGGCACTCTGCCGCCTGCTTTTCGACCGCCGGCACCTGCTGCCTGATCTTCGCGCGCCGCTTCGGCCCCGGGACCGGATGCGGATGGTGGCACTCTGGCAGTTCCTGGCATTCTGCCGCGACCTACCGCCGGGTCAGGGGCTTGCGATCCAGCGCTTGCTGGACCGCACGAGGCGCTTGGTTCTCCTGTCCGAGGAGCGGGATCTCCGCCAGATGCCTGCGGCTGCGGCCGCGATGGACGGGGTCCGCCTGATGACCGTCCACGCGAGCAAAGGCTTGGAGTTCGAGGCCGTGCACATCCCCGGCATGGTCGGGCAGGGATTTCCGAGCAGCGGCCGGACCCCGCGCTGTCCGCCCCCGGACGGGCTCGTCGCCGGCGCCGAGGGTTTGTCGGGCGTGGAGGCGGTCCGGCGCGGGCATGCGGAGGAAGAGGAATGCCTCTTCTTCGTGGCGGCGTCTCGGGCACGCCGCTATCTCACCCTCCTCGCGGCGTGCTGCAAGGCGAATGGAAGCGGCCGCCAGCTTTCACCCTTTCTCGACAAGGTCGCCGAAGTCGTGCGGGACGTACCCGATCCTCCGGTGTATCTGCGAGAGGCGCCCGAGCCTGACCGGCACCGGATCGGCGTCACGTGGGAGGGACCGCCCTCCTTCACCGCCGAGCAGATCTCTCTCTACGACCAGTGCCCCCGTCGCTTCTTCTACACGCACGTGCTGGGCGCGGCCGGCGGCCGCCACTCGACACCCTTCGTCAGGATGCACGACGTGGTGCATGACGTCTTGCGCTGGCTCAGGCAGGACGCGCGGAACTGGAGCCTGCCGCTCGAAGCGGTGAGGGCTCGCTTCGACGAGGTATGGTCCGAGAAGGGTCCGACGGAGGGATATGCCGAGGATCTGCGCCGGATGGGCTTCGAACTGGTGGAGGCGCTCATGCGGACCCGGAAGGGGCATGTCCCGGGGCTGCGCGAGCCCGTCACCATCGATCTCGGCGGCCTCGACCTCGTCGTGTTGCCCGACGAGGTGCACGGCAGCGGAGCGGCCACGGTCTACCGACGGGTACGGACCGGCCGGAGGAGGAAAGAAGAGGAGGACGATCTCGTCTACACCGCCTACCTCATGGCCGCCGGCCTGCGCCACGGCACCGGCGCGAGAGTTGAGGCAGTCCACCTAAGCGGAGATGGCGTCATGGACGTCCCGTTGACCCCAAAGAAGCGAACGAACCGCGAGCGGAAGCTGCGCCTTATCGCGGAGGGCATCCTCGCGGGCGAATTTCCCCCCGAACCTGATGAGAGGGCCTGTCCGCGATGTCCGCACTACGTAACCTGTGGCCCAAGCCCGGCCGGCATCCTGGTAATTCACCGCTCGGATAGATCATAGTTGATTTATAATTTTTATTGCCACCAGTCGATCATAGAGGAATTTAACTCCACGAGTATTAATCGTCACGGCCGACGCCGTGGATGCGACAGCAGGAGGCGCCACGCAAGGCTGAGCGAAATCTACCCGTCGCATTGTCACAGCCTCACCAGGCCTACCGAGGAAACGTGCTTCCCCCACTTTCCGTTACAGGATCGCCCCGCCTGCGTTACAGACCACCCGAGTAACGGGGCGCTCGGACATCGCACGAACACCTCCCTGCAGGGGGTCTCGATAGTTGCAGGGTACGTGCTTCCGCCCAGGGAAACGTTCACCAAGGCACGAATCGAGGGATTGCCAGGATTCGACGAGTAGCGATCTCATGTGTCCGAGAGACCGGAGGCCGCCATGAACGCACACAGCATCGTACAGCCGCTCGACGCCGGCCTGCAGCGGCTGGCAAGCGTCGCGTTCGAGCTTCATCAGGATCGCGCGTACGCCCGGCAGGAGGCTGCCTTCGACCAGCGAGAGCGGAACCTGTCCGCCGTCGGCCGGGTCGCCGCCCGGGTTCGAGACGATGCGGCCACCATCGCCGCCCTGCAGGCCGAGGTCGCCCGGCTGCGCGGCGAGACCAACTCCTGGCGCGTGCGGGCCCTCGGCGCCGAGGGCAAGCTGGCCCGCATGGCCGCCGCGATCCGCTCGATGCGCTCGGCGGCATGAGGTCGGCACGTGTGCGCACGACAGTGTGCGCAGAGATGCTGACGATGTGTGCACGGGGCAAGGCACAATAGGCCGGAGCAGGATTTCCGAACAAAAAGAGAGGGCCGCCCCGAATGCCGGGGCGGCCCTCTCTCGTTCGACGTGGCTGGGGCGGTCAGGCGGCCCGTAGCGTCGTCGTCTCCGGCTGGTCGTCGATGAGATCCTCCAGGATCGCGAGCGTCCGTTCCTGGGGTGTCTCCTCGCGGGCCGGGGCCGGCCCGACGTCCGCCTTCATGATTTCGCCGATGAACTGGACGCGGCCACCGATCTTCGCGAAACCGGGCTCGATGCGCGGCTCCCTGCAGAGCGGCAGGTCAGCGATGGCCCTGACGCCCAGGGCGTGTTCGCCAACCCGGCGCGGTCCGTGCTGCGTCAGACGCCGGAGTTCGGCATCGGAGAGGCTGGCGGCCCAGCGGACGACATCCTCGGGGATCTCGGCCATCGAGGGAGCCGGGTGCCGGCCGCCGCTGACCTTCGCCAGCGCGAAATCGAACACGCGCTGGCCGACGTCGACCGTGACGAGCGGCAGGGGGGCGCCGCCGTCGGCCGGGGGCGTCGCCGCGACCCGCTCCATGGCCTCCTCCACCTCGTCGAGGGGCGGCATCGGTAGGCTCGGGATCACCGACTTCACTACCGCCTTGCCGGCCTCCCAGACCACTTTCGTGGCCGCCGCCATCGCCGCGATGACCGCGGCCAGCATCTTGGCGAACTTCCTCATGTGACTTGTCCTTCCCGTTCGTACGTGGTCCCGCTCTCGATTGTCTCCGCACGTACGCATCCCACCAGGGCGCACGTGCGCGATTTTTTCAGGGGCCCCAGATTCGCGCCGCGGCGGCCCGGGCCTCGGGCGTGTCGCTACGGGCGATGGGCAGGCCGGCGTCGGTCATCTCCGCGTGCGAGGGTGCCCGGGCCCAGACCTGCCTGGCGGTCGCCCGCTCGATGATCGCCCAAAAGCCCGCCCACTCCACGCACGTCCCGGCTTCGTAGCCGTGGCCCTCGCGCATTCGCATCCGAGTCGTTTCGAGGCTGAGCCCGGCGGCGAGGGCGAGCCGCCGGTGGAGGCGGGCCTCGGCGCCGGCGGGGTCCATCTCATCGGCGGCTTCTTTTTCGCGCACGCGCGCGAGGGAACCGTCAGCGCCCACACGGTGGACGGCGTGCGACCCGCCCCACGGCCCGGAGCCCCGCGAGGACATTCCCACCGGCGTCGTCACGAGGAGCGTGCCGGCTTCGATGTCGAGTTCGTGGACCGCGATCAGGCCGAGGCCCTGTCCCTCGTAGCGGGCGGCCCGGAGCGGGGCGCCGTTGCAGACATGGCCCGTCGCGCGGTCGCCGACCTCGGCGGTCCAAAGCCAGCGGCTGGCGGGGGTGCGGACGGTGATCATCGAACAACTGTAGACCTGCGCCCCGGGCAATCCAAGTAGATCGCCGCGGATTTAGGGCTACACCCGCTTTCGGTCCGCTCACATAAAGACACGGAAACCGCGCATGTGTAGCACTGGCACATGCAGAAACTGCGTATTACTGTTCTACTACTTGCGGACAGCTTCCGACGCGAGCATATTGCCCTCGTCACGACTACGCGGGGCGGTCTAGTGCAGCGGCGACGGGGAACACGGCCATTATCGAGCATGACGGTGCGGGAGCGCCTCGTGCACGCCTGTGCCGCTGTCGGCGGTCAGCGGGCGTGGGCGCGGATGCATTCCGTCTCGCCCTCGTACGTCTCGGCCGTCCTGGCCGGCGATGCCGAGCCCGGCCCCAAGATCCTGGAGGTCCTCGGGCTGCGTCGTGACGAGCCGACCTACCGACCCGTCGAGGAGCCCACCGATGAATAGTGTCGCCGCCGTCGCGCCGCCCGGCGCGGCTTTCCACCCCGCGGACGAGCTCGCCTACGTGCGCGCCGAGATGGATCGACTGACCGGCCGCGAGATCGCCCTTACCAGGGCCCTCGTCGCCGACCGGGAGTCCCGGGTCGGTTCGCTCCACCACGCCGTCGTCCAGCGCGTGTTCGGCCGGGACGCCGTCGATATCGAGCGCCTGCCCGACCTACGCGAAACCTTCAGCCTGCTCTCCGGGCCGGTGCTGTGCATCGATTGCGAGACGACCGGGCTGCATCCGCTGGACGGAGACCGGATGGTTTCGCTCGCGATCCTGTCCGCCCAACTCGAAGTGAAGATCGCCTGGGCTCAGGACTGGAACAGCGAGCACGTCGCCGTCCGGTTCCTGGACCGTCATGCTTGGGTTGGCGCATTCAATCCGGAAGGCCGCCCGTCGACCCCCGAGGCCCTCGCGGTCCACGGCCTGTCGGACGAGCGCCTTGCCGGGTGCGTGCCGTTCGCCGAGCGCGCCCACGAGCTCGCGGACATCCTGACGGAGGCGGACTTCGACGGCTTCCAGCCCGTCATCGTCGCGCACAACGCCCCCTTCGACGTGGGCTTCCTCGACTTGGAGTTCGAGCGCGCCGGCCGCTCCGTGTCGTGGGGTCCCATCGTGGACACCCGGCTCATCTCCAAGATTCTATGGCCCGGGGAGAAGGGCAGCCTGGATGCCCTGTGCGAGCGCCTCGGCGTCGACCGTGGCGACCGCGACGAGCGGCACGAGAGCCTAAAGGACGCGAGGCTGCTCGCCCTGTGCCTCCCGGGCCTGACCAGCGAGATCGCTCGGAGGCTCGCATGAGCACCCGCACCGCATTCGGCGACGGCCTCGTGACGCTTGACGCCCGCGAGACCCGCGCCCGCCTCGCCGAGGCCATGGCGGCGGTGAAGGGCCATGCCGGTTTCGCCGCGGGTCCCAAGAGCAAGCCCCTGCAGGACGCCCTCGGCGCGGTCGAGCGGTCTCTCCTCATGGCATCCCGCGAGGCGATCCACGTCCTGGCCGACGCCCTGGCAGAGGCCGACCGGCCGCCCACCGCCGCCACGACCGCCGAGGCCCACGCCGCCATCGTGGCGGACCTCGATCAGGACGCCCCGCCGGCGCCGTCGCGATCCGGTCCCGCGCTGCCGCCGCTCGGCCGGCCGCGCATCACGGTCCCCCCGCCGCGTCCCCGTCCCCAGCACCCGAGGCAGTCATGACCCGCTTGATCGTCGACTTCCCTGAAGCGCCCGTCCCCGCCACTCTCCCCGCCGGCCACGTTTGGGACCTCTCCGGCCAGGACCGCCGCGGCCCCACCATAACCGCCCTGGCGAGCGTCGAGGTCGCCGCCGGGTTCGTCATCCCGCACCGCCTCCGGGCCAACGCCGACGACCTTCCGATGATGGACCTTGGCGCGCTCCGCATCCGCGGGCGGGCCGTCATCGTCGGGGAATGGGAGCCGGTCCCGGACGGCGAGATCTGCATCGGCACGCTCCTGCGCCCGACGCTCCTCGGCGCCCCCCAGATCGTCGAGCTCACGGATTACCTCCCCCAGGTCCGCACCGCGGCCTGAGAGGTCCGTCGCGCGTCAGGCGGTCAGTGGCGCTCAAAACAAGAATCCGTTCCATCCAGTCCAGAGGCAGACATGCGCAAGAACGAATATCCGACCACGAAGAAGGTAAAGGCGTTCACAAGGCCGGACGGTAGCTTCCGCCCGACCTGGGAATACCGCGGGATCGAAATCGACGGCCTCGGCCGGAAGGGCTTCCGGATCGGCATCCGTGGCCTCCCGACATGCGTGACGCTGGGCGAGGCCCGCGACCGGATCGACGCCTACCACCGCCGCCGCGCCGGTCAGGCCCGCCGTCGGGTGCTGGCCCTCCTGGAGACGCCGGTGCGTCCCGGCGTGCTCGATGAGATCCAGTCGCCCGACTACGCCGACCTCATGGAGTGCATGGCGGAGGACTGCGCGACCGCGGCCTGACCGGCCCCCGTCGACGCGCCAGGCGGTCAGTGGCGCCCCGACCATCTCAAGCATCCCTCAGAACAGGAGAGCGCCGTGGAGCGCCGAGCAGAAGAAATCGTCATGAACGCCCTGGGGCACGCCTATTTCAGGGGCAAGGCCGGCCAGGGGATGTACGCATCGGCCCTGACCGAGCTCGCGCGTGCACTCGACAAGGACGGGTTCGAGATCGTGCGGAAGCACGGCATGGACTGGAGAGAAATCCTCCGCCGGCGGGAAGCCGAACGGCTGCGCGCTTGGGAGCTCGGGGTCACCCCACCCATGGGGGGTGCGTTCCGTGTCAGCGAGGCACGCCGGACAGGGGACTGGAGCGAGGTCACGGACGCGGACTGGACCGCCTGGGTGAACGCCCTGCGAGATCGGAACGCCTTCGAATCCTCGGTGCTCGCCGCCATCGAGCGGGATCGCCAGCCCGACAAGGACGCCCCCGGCTACCTCGCGGCCGTCCGCCTCCTGAGGGGGCGCCTGCCGTCCATCAAGGAGATCGACGAGGCCCTCGGCGGCGCGTCCCCGGACGGGTCCCAGGGTAACGTCTGGGCGCTCCGCCAGCGCATCGTCGACGGGCGGGCGGCGGTCGAGCGGTTCTGGGATGGGCCCGAGGCGGCTTCGTTCGAGCCGGCGGCCGAGCCCAAGGTGAAGGTCGGGCGCGTCGTCGTCCTCGACGAGGCTGCCGAGCGCAAGCTGCAGGACCTCCTCGCCGGCAAGAGCGTCCCCACCGGCCGGCTCGTCGAGGTGACCTACCGGATGCCGAACGGAACGACGAAGACCGTGCGGCATGCCGAGTTCGGGAAGCTCGATAAGGTGTCGTACGACCCGACGCCGGTCGCAGGGGCGGAGATCGCCGGGGCCCGGGTACTGAGCGCCAGGGAGACGGTGAAGGTGCCGCCCGGAGAGAAGGTCGTGGAGGTGCCCGGGCTGATGCTCCGGGACAACGGCATCCTCGCCGTATTCTACGATGACGGTATCATCTCGTTCGCTGGCGACGCTGCCGACATGGTCGCCTTCCGCGACATGGCCGCCCGGGTCGTGGGCGTGCCCGTTTCGAGGGACGCCAGCTGATGCGCGCCCTCCTCACCATCATCGCGGGCGGCCCCATGCGGGCCGCCACCACCGCCGGGGCCCTCGTGGTCATCGCCGCGGTCGCCTCCTGGTCCGGCTGGGATCTCCTCCGGGCGACGTGGGTCATGTCGCTCTCCGCCTGCGCGTTCGTCACGCTGTACGCGATCCTCGCCGTCGCCGCGGCCGCCACCGGCGCCTGCGACGAGACCCCCGCATCCGCGCCGAAGGAGGCCGACCGTGGGTAGCCTCGTCCGTTCCGTGTCACGGGCCCAGGCGCGGGCGCGGGCATCTAAGACCGCCTCTACCCCGACCATGGTAATCGGCAAGCCCTACGAGCCGCCGACGATCAAGGCCGACAAGGGTCTCCTCGGCGGGTCGTGCAACCGCACGGACTGCCAGGCGCCCGGAGCGACGTGGGCGATGGACGCCAGCGGTCCGTACTACTGCCGGTCATGCGCCTGGCAGATCGGCAAGTGGGTGCGAGGAGGCGGTCGCATGAGTGACATGCGGGCGTCAGAGCCGGTCCCGGAGCCGCGTCACTGCGACGACTACATCGACGATCCGGCGCAGCCCGAGTGCCTGCGTCGGTTTCTGGACTACAACCGGCTCGCCCCGTCCTTGAAGTACCCGACGGGCGACACTGCCTTCGATGCAGAGGTCGAGGCCCGCCTCGGGCGCCCCATGTGGCGCGACCCCGTGCCGAAGCTGTTCGCTGACCACGCCGGCCGGCGCGTGCGGGTCGTCATGGCGTCCCGGTTCGGCGACGTCGGCATCACCCACCGCCTCGACGCCGAGCACGGCTACGATTCGCGCGTCGCGGTCGAGGACCTCTCCAACTTTTCAGAGGCCCCCTGATGCGTCCCGTCTCTCCCCTCCGCCTGCCCCCGAGGCTGCCCCCGGTCGCCCGGGGCGCCTGCGCCGTAGTGAACCAAGTCGAAGGCGCCCTCCCGCAGCCGGTCGCACCGGCGCCGTCGGAGGACGCCCCGCTGCAGGAGGTCCTCTCCACCGAGGCGGCCGCCCTGGCCGACGTCGCCGATCCCGCCGTGCTGGCAGCGGCGCGCCGGGAGGCCCGGGCGGCCGCTTTTGTCGAGGCCCTCGACGGCGTGCTCCGAGATAACCCCATCGACGAGACGGCCCTGTTGATCGAGGGCAAGCCCGCCAAGGAGCATGAGCTCCGCCGGGCGCTGGGCCTCCGGAGCGCCCGATTCGCTGGTAGCGCCGCCCGGCTGCGGGCCTACCTCCGCGACGACTGGCACCCCCGCCACGGCGAGCTCGTCGACCTGCACAGGCGGCTCAGCGAGGCGGAAGCGCGCCTGTTCGCCGAATCGCGGGCGATCTCGCAGTAGGGGCATGGTGCTATTCATCGCCCTCGATAACCTGGTCATCGGGACGGGCTGCGGCCCGCGGGACAGGGATCAGGGACATGGCATTCAGCAGGACGCCCTACGCGGACAGGATCGCCGCCGGCATGTCGGCGGCGGGTGGCGACAGGCTCTTCGCGCCGGGGGCCGCGTATCGCGCCGGCGGGTTCGACGAGATGGCGTGGCTGCGCGAGGTCAACACCGCGCTCCGCGTGTCCAAGCCGGGGCACGAGGTGCGGGTCGAGGTCAGCCTGGAGGGGGAGAGGCGCTGGACGCTCTGCCGCGTCTCGGACGGGCGGGTGACGCCGCTCACGAAAACGCTCAAGCCGGAGCACACCTCGATCCAGGCATTGGAGAGCATGGTTGACGTCAACATCGTCGCGATCCGGCGCGCCTACATGAACGAGCTCGACCGGCGGGCCGAGGAGAAGGCGATGCAGCCTAGGGATAAGGTGTCACCGCCCAAGCGCCGCGCCCGGCCGGTCGTCGAGACCGAGGAGGCAGCGGCCCCCGCCATGGGCCGCTGACGCAGCCACCCCGAAGCCGAGGGCCCCCGGATTGTCTCCGGGGGCCATTTTCTTATTGCCCGTCGTCCTCGGGGCGCTGCTCCTCGGGCTGCTCCGGGGTCGCCGCGAGCCGCTCCCTGATCTCGGCGAGGCCCACCGGCCGGTAGCCCCAGCAGTCCAGGCCGACATCGCAGGAGCGGGACGTCCCTGGGAGCGTGCCATGGGAGTGCCCGTAGAGATGGATGGCGCCCCGCCACGAGCCGTTCCACATCCGGAGCGCGTAGTGGCAGAGCACGATCCTCGTGCCGTCCACGTGCACCGTCCGCAGGTCCGCCGGCTCGCTGGCCCAGGGCAGCCCGATGTGGCGCGGGCCGTCGTGGTTGCCGATGATCAGATGCTTCTTGCCGTTGAGGCGCGCGAACACCTGCTGGCACCGCTCGGCACTGGAGTTCATGGCGAAGTCGCCGAGGAAGAACACGTCGTGGTTCGGCCTCACCCGGCTGTTCCAGGCGTGGATCAGGTCCTCGTCGTGCCGGGCGATGTCGTCCCAGGGGCGGCCGGACATCTTCAGGATGCCCCGGTGTCCGAAGTGGGCGTCCGCGCTGAACCAGGTCGTCGCGGCGTTGAAAGTTTGGCTCTTCATGATGGCAGCCTCCGTGGCGGGGGGCTGCGCGCGCGGCGTCACGCCCCCGGGTTGGGTCTCTGGCTCGGGTGGGGGGCGGCTATTCGGCGTTTCACAGGGGCCTCTCAGGCGGGTCGAATCAGCAGGATCGCAGCTCGGGGCGGGGGGTCAACCGGTCTGGCGGGGCGACCCTGGACTAGGGTGAAGGAAGCGTGAAACCGGGCGGGCGGCCCGGTTGCGCATAAGGGCGCCGGTCGGGCCGGAAACCGGCATACATTGAACGCAGGGCGCTCCTAAGCGGGATATCCTGAACATAAGGCCGTCCCGTTGAAACCGGTCCGCATGTTCCTATTTCGTTCTCAATGCGGAGATGGTTCATGGACGGTTACGACGAGCTCGTGTTCGCCTCGGCCGAGGAACGGGACGCCCTGTGCCGGGCGCTCGCCGAGGACCTCCTGGGGGCCTCGCGCGGTGGGCGGGGATTCGTGCGGGCCGAGCGCCCGGCGGACCTCGCCAAGGCGCTCGGCCGTGACCGGCGGGCTAGGCGGTCTTCCGTTTCGGCTTCCGCGGGGCGCTGACGCCGGGCTCCCGGCCCTTCTGCCGGGCGCGTGCAGCGAGGAAATCGGCACGGACCCTCTCCAGGTCGAACGTGGCCGCCGCGGCGTGCTCCTCCACGAGGCTCCACCAGGCGCGGATGACGGGCAGCTTCAGGTCGAGACGGTCGTCGTCGACGTAGTGGCGCTCCGAGACAGACCCCGGTGCGACGCCCTCGGCGTGGTCGATGATCAGGTCGAGGACGCCGTCTGGCAGGCGGAGCGTCCGGGCACCGTGGGAACGGAGCGCCCGGCGCAGGTCGTGCGGGCTGGCGTCCACGGGCATGGAGGCCATCAGGTGCGTCACGGTGCTGGCCGACAGGTGCCCGATCGCCTCCCCCTTCCGGCGCGGACGCATCCCCGGGAACAGCCATGCGCCGCCCGATGACGCCTCGATCTGCTCGCGGACGGCCGCCCACACCGGCGGGGGGAGGGGTACGGAGTGGTGGGCCTGGGCGCTGTCCTGTTCGCCCGTCTTCCGTCGCACCGGCGGCAGGCGCCAGACGCCCCAGCCAGGCTCCGTGGGAATCGGCGCGAACTCCGCGATCTTCGCCGTCGCGATGGCGTAGCGGCGCTGGACGGTCGCGACGAGGAGCAGCAGGACCGCCGGGAACGGTGGCCCGAGCAGGTCCGTCCGGGCCAGGGCGACGAGCAGCCCGACCCGCTCCATCGTCGGGAAGCGGACGCGCTGGCGTCGCACGGGCTCGATCAAGGTGCCGTCCTTGGCCTCCTTGGGCTTGGGCTTCTTCGGACGCTGCAGTTCGTCCAGGACCCCCTTGGCGACGCCGCTGTCCAGCCGCGGCCCCGGGCTGGCGAGCCAGTCGAAGAAGTGCCGCAGCCGGACGAAGATCGCCTCGGCCTGCCGGTGGTGCGTCTTGTTCTTGGCCGCGAGCAGCGTCGCCAGGACGTCGGGCGTGACCGTCGAGACCGGCTTGCGGAGCAGCCCGAGCAGGATCGGGTGCCGGAGGTTCTTCCGCGCGTCCGGGAGCGTCGACGCCTTCCACTCCCCCTGGTGGGCGGCGAGGTAGGCGTCGACGGCCTGGTCGTATGTCCATGTCCGCGGCTTCGGCGGCGGCGCGGCCGGGGCGAGGACGGTGTCGGGGAAGGCCTCGCGGCGGTCGACGATGCCGACGTCGACGAGGTGCCAGGACAGCCACGTCGGGCTCGGCCACCCGTTCCCGGACCGGAGGAGCTCCGTCGCGTCGGTGGCTACCTGGCGGGCCTGGGCGATGGTGAGGCGCTCGACCGGCCCGAGGTCGAGGCGGACCGTCCTCCCGAACCGTTCCGCCTTCCAGCCCCACGAGATGGTGCGCGGCGAGACCCGGAGCATCAGGCCGGGGCCGCGCGTGTCCCGGACGTCGACCGCGGCCGCGCCGGGGCGCTGCTCCTCGCGGGCGCGCTCTATGAACTTCAGCGTGATCTCCACCTTCCCGGTCGGGGGCCAGGGCAGCCGGGCCTTGGGCGGGGAGGGGCGGCGGGCCATTTTGGGCGGGATTCCTTGGGCGGCTTTGGGCGGTGTCTTGAAAATCACCGGAAACGTAGCCGCCGTCCAGGCTTAGGCGGAAACGGGGTTAACCCCCTGGAAGTGAAGGGCGGTTTGGTTCCGATCCGGGCGGGGCGCCGCCGCCCATGGGCGCTTGGGAAGCTGACTCTTAATCAGCGGGTCCTAGGTTCGAACCCTAGTGCGCCCACCAAGACTTAGCCTACTGCGGGCTCATAGGATCTCAATCCCGTGGAGCGCGCGGTGAGAAGGCGGACCGGCCGACAATCTTCATCGCAGCGTTGAAGCGCTCTCCGTCCGCCAAACTTCGACGGGCGAGCCAGGTCCGCGGAAGCTCGCTTCACGGCCGAGGGCTTCGGTTCGTCACGCCATCGCAACGCTTCGAGCATTGAACTCTGACGGTCGACTTCGAAGATGAGCGCGCAAATGGAGGGGACTGGTTCACGATCGTGACCGTCGCACGATGCGCCTCGCCCACATCCACTCGGTCGCGGGCAAGCCGCCGAAAAAGCCCCGCGCGGCGGTGCCGGCGGGGCTGAGGGTCGGCGCTGGATGTCCCGATCGACGCTAAGCTGCCAACAGCGCAATCCAAGATCCTGCCGCATCCATCCGCTTGGCGCACATCAAGAGGCCATCGGCCGAGCGACGCACTTCGACACGATGATGCACGTGCGGAGCGAAGCGTACATGCACACCGAGGTCGAAGCCGCATCGCCCGTCGCCGTAGCCGGCCGCAGCAAGGTCCGACCGGAACTCGGCCGCCACCGCGAACGCGACGACGGCACCGTCCACCAACACGTCCAGGCACAGCGGGGTGTCCGGATGCGCCTCGTCGCGCGCCCAGCCCCCGACGTGCAGCAGGCCATCGCCCGTCACGCCGCATCGGTCCAGCCACGCTCGCACCGGGCCCGGCTCTGCAACACCGTCCAACGAGACAGCGCGGAGGGCTAAGCGCCCGCGCAGCGCGGCCAAGTCGGGGCCGAGTTCGGCGCGCGGAGCGTAGGGCATGCGCCCGGTGCCGACGTCGAGGGCCTGCACGCCATCGAAGCCCCCGCGCACGCCCGGCGCCGCCAGGAAGCTCTCCGCCGGAGCATTCTCCGCGAGCAGCAGGTCGTGGGTGTCCAACTCGACGTGCCAGTATGTGAGATCCGCCACCGCCTCGCCACGCGTGATGCTCGAGCCGTTGACCAGATGTCCCGCGGCCGCGAGCAGCCCGTCCAGCCACAGGCAGTGATCTGGAGAGACAAGCAGGTCGCGGGCGGGCACGCTCTCGCTCAGTGCGTCGGCCCGGATGCGGACGGGGCGCTCGGCCGGGGGAACCATCGATCCCCGGTACGTGCGGGTGCCGATCCAACGGATCGGGCGCGGCGTACCGGCAACCGTGATGGCGAGATCGCCCACCGCGAGCTGCTCCACCGGCACGTCCGAGATGACCCGATCGCGCAGGACACGGATCCGCGTCCCGGTCACGTAGCAGGGTGCAGGGTTGGCCGGCTGAGATGGGTTCGTGGGATTCGTGGGGTTCGGGGCCGTAGCGGCGCGCACGATCGTGCCGCCCTGGCCGTCCGACACCGCCGCGAAGCTGGTCGTGCGGGGGGCCGACAGCACGAAGTTCTCGCTCACCTGGCCGCCACCGGAGCGGGTGCCGGTGATGGTGATCGAGCTGTTCGCACTGTTGTAGCTGACGCTGGAGTTGGTCAGCCCGGCGAGCGCGATCTCGTTGCCCGAACCGAAATTGGAGATGGTGTTGGCGAAGGTGCCACCATTGGTCGGCTGAGCGGCCACGTTGAGCCCGAGGCGCGCTGTCGCCGTCCCCGACATCGTGCCGAAGGTGATCGTCCCCGTGCCGGCCGAGGTCGGACCGCCGAGCTGAAGGGTGCTCGACACCGCGCCGCCGTTCGAACCGATCGCGGTGCCGCCGGAGTAGGTGCTGACCCCTGTCAGCGTCTGCGTGCCACCGGTGACCGCCACGCCGCCGGTACCGGAGATCGCGCCGCTGTAGCTGGTCGAACCGTTGGTGATGGTCAGGGCCTGCGCACCGAGCGTCGTCCCGCCGGTGCCCGAGAGCGTGGTGATCGAGGCACCGGCCGTCGTCCCCGAGATGTCGAACGTGCCGGCGTTGGTTACGGGCCCGAGATTGTTGGGAGCGTTGCCGAGGACGCGCAATGTCGTGGCGCCGCCGGCGATCCCGAGGCCGCCGTTCAGCGTTCCCGTGCTGGGGGTCAGGCTGTTGGTGCCGCCCGTGACGTTGATAGCGACGGCCCGGACGGTTGTGCTGCCGCCGGTGAAGCCGCCCGAGATCGTGCCGGTGTTGGTGATGGCGATGTTCGCGCCGGACAGACCGGCTCCCCCCTGGCCCGCGACGCCCGCCGTCCCGCCGTTCGCGGCTCCGCCCAGGCCGCCGTTTCCGCCCGTGATCTGGCCGGTGTTGGTGCCCGTGCTCCCGTAGAGGAAAAGTCCGATGCCGCCCTCACCGCCGGAACCGCCGGAAGCGCCGGGACCGCCGGCGGCACCGCCGGCACCGCCGTTCCCGCCGGTGATCTGAGCGCTCGCGATGAAGGATCCGGGGCCGGGCTCAACGAAGCCGTAACCACCGCTGCCGCCGCCGCCACCTCCACCCGTCCCGTTGCCGGCACCGCCCGTTCCACCGGTGCCGCCGGTCCGGGAAAAGGTAAAGCCTACGCCATTCCCCGTGTTGGAGAGGTACTGGCCGTGGCTGCCGCCGCCGCCGCCGCCGCCGCCGTCGCCGGGATGCGGACCGGCAAGGCCAGCCCCGCCAGCCCCCCCGAAAAAGCTGGAGCCCGTGTTGGTCGAGTAGGCGCCACCCGTTCCCGACGTGTTGGTGACAGTTCCACCAGCCGCCGCGCCCCCGTTGCCGCCGGCGCCTCCGACCGAGCCTGCGGCACCGCCCGCACCTCCGCCGCTCCCCTGGGCAGAAGCGCCGCCGTTTCCACCGGCCGCGCCGGTGCCGTTCGCCACCTCGTCCGCGCCGGGCTGACCGCCCGTGCCGTTGACCGGATCTGCGCCGCTCCCGCCCTGACCGCCCGACATCGCCGCGTTCCCAACCATCCGCATCGACCCGTCATCCGCAATCTTGCGCGGGCGGGTGCTTGCCGTCAGCGTGGCGCCTGTAGGCCCTCGGAGTCGAGGATGCAGCGTCGCCTAATCGGTGATCGCCGGGCTCGAGACAGCGCTTTTTGATCCGTTGTGCTCTCTCCGCGACAGGAGGTCAGACTGATCTGACACGGAAACTGATTTGATGGCCTTTCATGCTCCTCTGCTGGGAAGACATGCTCCTCTGCTGGGAAGAATAGTTATCAACAAGTCGACGGGTTGGTTCGCACGCCACTCATGCGCCCCAGCGCAGGGGTCAATCCGGATGTGGTCCGTCCGCAGTGCGACATATCTCAGAACGGATTCGGCGAAGTCCCGCGCGACGAATGCCGGCGGGGCTGAGGTCGGCTCAGGGATGAGAGCATAGTCTGCGCGCGGGCGGCGCGGCTCCTGTCAGCCGGGGGGCGCGGGCGGATCCTTCGGCGCGGTGCGACTGCCGATGATAATCCTGACCATCGGCGTCAAGAGCGCCTGTGCCGGGAGTCAGGCTTGAGCGCGGCCGGATCGGCCGGGCAGGCAATGCGCCACCGCCGCGACAGCTCAGTGTGCGCTGGTCCGGCATCCGCCGCGGCAACCTTGACGCCTGGGTTGCGACGTCGAAGACCCATGCACAGCCGATATCGACAGGACGCTCGAAGGCCGAAACCTTAGCTCAGTTTCACTCATGGAGAGCCTTGCGCCCCGGCCTGATGATGGCGCCACGGGCGTAACTGAGGATAGATTTTGCGGTTCTGGCGAGCAGCGTTCTACCATTCAACCTGACACGAAGTATCAGTTTTGATACACGATTAGGTAAGAAGATCATGGAGATCGCCGCGCTCAAGGTCATCAATCTCCTCGCCCAGCCGTACCATTTCGGAAAATATTCCGCCAGCTCGACTACCTGTTTCAACGTGAGCTTCTCCCCAGAGACAATATTGATGTATATCTGGTCTCTCAAGTATATATAATTTCTGCGACTCCCAATAATGTCATGGTCAATTTTTCTGACGGAAAGTATATGCTTCAAATGTTCCAAACGATTGTAAAATCGTTCTTGACTGTATTGAAGCCGCTCGACTGAAGGCAACCGCCCGGTCGAGGACATATTTTTGTCGTGAACCCTATAGTAGCCAAGCGCCTCATTGAACGTATAGATTTCGCCCATGAACGGAGCCGCGATAAGGATTACACCGTCCACCGTATCATAGGATGCCTCCCGAAGAAGATCGCACACGTCTCTTCGAAAAATATTCCCCGAGGTCGGAGGCGAAACATATGCTCCTGTTTCAGATATGTCCTGGATGTAGGAATTCTTGGTTTTTTGAGCGCTCAGATCGGGGAAAATTCTACCTTGTTCATCCCCTTTTCCATCGATTATTGACAACGGAAACTGGAGCTTAGAGTATTTTTCATCTAATGCCCCGACAATTTTTCGCAAAGCCCCTGAAGAAATCTTATCATCAGCATCCAAGAACAGAACGTGCCTCGCCGTCGTATTATCTAAGCCGAGTACGCAGGCGCTTACAGGACCGCCGTTTTCCTTACGTAGACATTTTACCCCAGTGCCCCGAATCAAAGTCCACGAATTATCTGTCGATCCATCGTCCACGACGACCAGTTCACAGTCACCAGGGAGTTGTAAACTCACACTTTCGATCGCTTCGACTATATATCTCTCGTAATTATAACAGTTGACAATGATCGCGAGCTTCTTAGTACCCATCTGTCGGCTCCCAGTTCAGCCACTGAAACCCCGGGGGCCCAGCCGCGAATCATTCGCATCTGAATCTATCTTCGACTGCAAATACGGCAAATATCACCCATACGGATATGGGGAATTTCAATGAATATTTGTTGGCGGCCAATTTAGATCAAGCAAAGTATTTTTCGGCCCAAGCTCTCCGTTTTCGCCTCAATCCAACGTCGTAGCGTGGAAAAATTATTTCATTATTTCCCAATTGCGATCGAATGTTTGGCTCTACATGACAAAAGATCTAATTCGAGCCATAATAACTTCCAACTTCGGAAATAATGCTATGCTCATGTGACAATGGAGCTTCGAAATACCCGACTGAGCGGTCCGCGACGATTGTGTGGCCGAGAAAAATTCGACTCCTGATCGAGCGCCACCCTCCTCTCAACGTTGTAGAGGGTGTGGTTGTAGACATCGACCACATCTCGGGATCCCGAGATGTGGTCGAGCAAAGCATCGACACTGTGAGGCAGCACGCCCCGCTCGTTCATGCCGGTGGACACCGTCCGCCGCAGATCGTTCAACTGCCACTCCGTGACGCCAGACCGCTTGTTTGTCGCGACCTTCGCCTTCGAGCATCCCGAGAACCTGGCGGCGCGCCCACCGAACAGGAGCGGCCAGCCAGCACTGGGCTGGACCTTTGCGAGCAGGTCGAGGCGCGGGACAGTGGCACGTCGAGCTGCAGACTATTCTTGGTCCGCTGGCCCGGTAGTCGCCAGATGCCGCTCGCCAGATCGAGCTCGGCCGCGTCATGCCCGCCACCTCCTCGCGGCGCTGACCGGTCCGCGTTCGCGAGCGGACGATGCGGCCGAAGTCGTCATCCCGACAAGCCTTCAACGCAGCCTTGATCTCGTCGGGCGAGAGCAACCCGGCAGCGCTTCTCCTCTGAGCCGTCTCGATCGTGCCGACTACGGGGTTGGGCTCGGCCCTGCCGTTCCCGATCAGCCACGCATAGATGGCCGAGAGCGTGGCCCGCGCCCTTTTCGCCGCGTCCGGCTCGTTCCTCTTCAAGATCACCCCGAGGCGCTCGGCGACTGTCGCCCGGCTCACAGCGTGAAGCGGCTCGCGCAGCTTCCAGATGGCTGCTCAGTGTTCGACCCGGACGTCACGACGGCCCACGCCTTGGCGCGTCGCTCCTCGGCGCGCGGATCCAACCTGACTTGGCCAGCACCGGCCGCTCGCTCGCCGCTCGCCAGGCATCGGTCGACGAGAGCAGCAAGACCCGGCCGAGGGTGTCCCGCTCGGTCTGACCGATCGCGTTGCGGCATTGGACGATCCGCTGCCGCGAGCCGCCCGCGCCGACGCGCAGGCCGAAGCCAGGGAAGTCGTAGAACACGACCAGGCGTTCTTTCCCGGCCGAGAGTTCGAGGCGGCAGCGGTCTGTTCGGCGAGGCGACTTCCGGCAAGCACGCAGAGCGACTTCAGCGGTGCCCCGCGTTGGACAATCGGCGGGTCCATCGATTTCGGGAACGCGCTCAAGCTGTCGGCGACGCCGGCAAGCAGAACATGCGCGTCTCGGCGCCCGAAGCGTCGTCCTCTTACGCAGCGGGTCCGAGGTTCGAACCCCAGCGCGCCCACCGAGCCTTCGAGGACCATGGCCGAACGGCTCGGCAGCGTACTCCGCCAACCTTTCTTGCCTTCGGCGCGTCCTACGAAGGTGCGGCGCGTTTTCCGATCTCGACGTGGGGGCGCCGTCCCGGTTAGCTGGTGTGGCACGGATCGGAGGGTCAGGAGGGAGCTGTGACAGGAGTTCGGCTGCGCGTGTCCGCCCCAAGGTGTCGTGCCCGCGCCGGTCGCGCCGGCGTAACGCCCTGCATGTCCGGCGGAGAGCGGGATCGGGAGGGCACATGACGTCCACCGCTCTCGCCGTGATGATGGCCGGCGTGCTGGGGGCCTTCTGCACGATCGTGTTCGCGGTCGACTGGGTACCGGGCTCCGTCGTTGGATTGCCGAACCTGCCGAGCCGGCGGGTGATCGGCCTGTGGGTCTACAACGGCGTTCTCTGCCTCGCCCTGGCCGCTTGGTTGGTGTGCACGTATTTCTGCACCGTCGACGGCTACGACGACATTCCCGCGGTGCGCGACAGCTACTGCAGGCCGCACGCGACCGTGGGCGCGTGACCGGCGCTACTCCGGGCTCGGCGGGGTGCCGTGGCCCGCACGGGGGCCACCCTGAAAGTCGGGTCCGCGGCGGCGCGGTACGGGTCGGGGCATGATCATCCACTCGCCGCGCGGCACGCCGACGGTGCTGGATCGGCCGGTGACGTCCGGCCGGAATGCCCGGCGCGGATCTGCTAGCTGAGCTTGTCGTCGGGCTCCGTGGGCTCCACGCTCGTGCCCAGCGCCCCCCCCGCGGGCGGATCGGTCCGACCGCGCTGGTCCCGGCCCGAGACTCCGTCCGTCTCGCCCGCCCGCTGCCCATGCGGGTGCAGCGCGTGACGGTCGGCGCGGGCCATCTCCTTGTGGGTCGGGATGGACCGCCACGGCGCGGAAGCGGTCCCCAGGCGAAGCGTTGAAGGGGACCGCGTGAGGAACACCGCGAGCAGGACCCACGGAATGACGAACACGGCGAACGCGGTGAGGCCCATGGCGATCCTCCGGAGAATTCAGCAGTAACGGTTGAAACTCCGGCGACTCAGTACTGATCCCGCAAATCTCACTTTAATCGATACTGCACCGCAGCGCGTTCTCCGGCGCTCAAGACGCGGAACACGATCGACCGGCCAGACCGTCGGACCACTGCCGGCAACCCGGCGCGTGACGTGTGCGCGCGGCACGCCTTCGTCCTCCGAGCCCTGTGCCGGCCGCGGTGGGTGACCTCAGCCCGGCGGCCGCGTGCGGACCGTCGCGAGTTCC
Organism: Methylobacterium sp. NPDC080182; assembly: GCF_050281105.1. Classification (NCBI taxonomy): domain Bacteria; kingdom Pseudomonadati; phylum Pseudomonadota; class Alphaproteobacteria; order Hyphomicrobiales; family Methylobacteriaceae; genus Methylobacterium; species Methylobacterium sp. NPDC080182. Next base: position 239,813 of record NZ_JBNNWO010000010.1, on the reverse strand, counting down.
TCGCGCAGATAGGGCGCCGTGCGGCCGGCCGCGGCCGCGGCGACGATCTCGGGCCGGCCGGCGGCCACGACGGTGCCGCCCTGGTCGCCGCCGCCAGGGCCCATGTCGATCACGTGGTCGGCCCGGGCGACGACGCGCATGTCGTGCTCGACCATGACGACGGTGTTGCCCGCGTCGACCAGACCGTTGAGCTGGACCATGAGGCGGTCGACGTCGGTCGGGTGCAGGCCGGTCGTCGGCTCGTCGAGGACGTAGAGCGTGCCGCCGCGCTGCCCGCGCTGCAGCTCGGTGGCGAGCTTGATGCGCTGGGCCTCTCCACCGGAGAGTTCGGTCGCCGGCTGGCCGAGCCGCAGGTAGCCGAGGCCGAGATCGCGCAGCACGGTGAGCGGCCGCAGCACGGACGGCTCGTCCGCGAAGGCCGCGCAGGCCCGGTCGACGGTCAGCGCGAGCACGTCCGCGATGCTCAGCCCGTTCCACGTCACCGCCAGCGTCTCCGGCGCGTAGCGCGTGCCGTGGCAGGTCGGGCAGGGAGCGTAGACGCTCGGCATGAAGAGCAGCTCGACGCTGACGAAGCCCTCGCCCTCGCAGGCCGGGCAGCGCCCCTTGGCCACATTGAAGGAGAAGCGGCCCGCATCGTAGCGGCGCCGCCGAGCCTCCGGGGTCGCGGCGAACAGCTTGCGGACGGCGTCGAACAGGCCCGTGTAGGTGGCGAGGTTCGAGCGCGGCGTGCGCCCGATGGGCTTCTGGTCGACCTGCACCAGGCGCCCGATCCCGTCCATGCCGCCGGCGATGCGGCCCTCCGACGGGCCGGGCACCTCGTCCAGGGGATCGTCCGGCTCGTCCTCGGTCTTCACCGGTCGGCCGAGACGCTCGCCGACCAGCTCGAGCAGGGCCTGACTGACCAAGCTCGACTTCCCGGAGCCCGAGACGCCGGTCACGGCGGTGAGACACCCGATCGGGAAGGGGACCGAGACGCCCTTCAGGTTGTTGCGAACGATGCCTTCGAGGCGCAGCCACCCCGCGGGCTCCCGCGACGGCCGCGGGGGCGCCTCCACCAGCCCGAACAGGTAGAGCCGCGTCCGGGACGCCGCGACATCACGCAGGCCCTCCGGCGGCCCGCTGTAGAGGATCGTGCCGCCGTTCTCGCCCGCTTCTGGCCCGACGTCGACCAGCCAGTCGGCGCGGCGCATGGTGCCGATGTCGTGCTCGACGACGAAGAGCGAATTGCCCGCGGCGAGCAGCCCGGCCAGCGCGTCGTGCATGGCGTCCCCGTCGGCGGGGTGCAGACCGGCCGTGGGCTCGTCGAGCACGTAGACGACGCCGAACAGCTGCGAGCGCAGCTGGGTCGCGAGGCGGAGGCGCTGCAGCTCACCCGACGACAGGGTCGTGGTGACACGGTCCAGCGAGAGGTAGCCCAGGCCCAGATCCGCGAGCGTCCCGATGCGCGCGATGAGGTCCGAGGCCAGGCGCTGGGCGGCGAGGCGCTTCTCGATCGACAGGTTCGGCGTGACGCGCACGTCCGGCGCGCCCGCATGGGCCGAGCCACCGGACGCGGCACGCTCGGCGCGGTCCTTCCGGCCCACCGCGCGGTCGAGGGTGGCGGGTGCGGCGTCGGCCTCGGGCTGCCGGTCCTCGGCCGCCGGCCTCAGGGCCTCGGCGAGCGCCGAGAGCGGCATGCGCGAGAGCGCGCCGATATCCAGCCCGGCGAACATGACCGAGAGCGCCTCGGGCTTCAGCCGCTTGCCGTGGCAGGCCGGGCAATCCTCGCTCACGAGGTAGCGCGCGGCGCGGCGGCGCATCAGCGCGCTCTGCGAGTTGGTGAAGGTGCCGAGCACGTGGCGGCGGGCGCTGGTGAAGGTGCCCATGTAGCTCGGCTCCAGGCCGCGGCGGCGGGCGAGCCGCGTCTGCTCCGGGGTGAGGCCGGCATAGACCGGCTCCTGCGGCTGCTCGTCCGTGAACAGGATCCAGTCCCGGAGCCTCCGGGGCAGCGCTTTCCAGGGCGTGTCGACGTCGACGCCCCGGCTGACGAGGATGTCCCGCAGGTTCTGGCCGCCCCAGGCCTGCGGCCAGGCCGCGACGGCCCGCTCGCGGATCGTCAGGGACGGGTCCGGCACCATCGAGGCTTCCGTGGCCTGGTAGACCCGCCCGAGGCCGCCGCAGGACGGGCAGGCGCCCTGCGGCGTGTTGGGCGAGAAATCTTCGGCGTAGAGCATCGGCTGGCCGGGCGGGTAGGTGCCGGCGCGCGAGTACATCAGGCGCACGAGGCTCGACAGGGTCGTGACGCTGCCGACCGAGGAACGCGCGCTCGGGGTGCCGCGCTGCTGCTGGAGCGCGACAGCGGGCGGGAGGCCCTCGATCGCGTCGACGTCGGGGACGCCGACCTGGTCGATCATCCGCCGCGCGTAGGGCGCGACCGATTCGAAGTAGCGGCGCTGCGCCTCCGCGTAGAGGGTGCCGAAGGCCAGCGAGGACTTGCCGGATCCGGAGACGCCCGTGAACACGACGAGCGCGTCGCGCGGCATCTCCACGTCGATGTCGCGCAGGTTGTGCTCCCGCGCGCCCCGGACCGTGACGTAGCCCGTCCGCCCCGCGCCCGCCCGCGCGATCGTCGTCTCGCGCCGGGGTTTCGCTTGGTCCATGAGCAGCCTTCTTGGAGGAGGCCGGCGCCCCCGCGGATCGTGAAATCGGGAGACCGGAGACCGGCGCGGGCGACGGGGCCGTCACCGCGCGGGCCGCCGTGGCGACCCGTATACCGTCCGGCCCGTAAACCGAAGCCGGACCGCGCCGGGAACGCGTCAGACAGCTGGCTTCGCGGCGGAGCGACCGGGACAGCTCGGTCGCAGGCGTGGACCGTCGCCGCAGCACCACCGGACCGGATCAGGTCACGGGCCTTCTCCTCGCTCCTGGCGACCGGCGGCCCGACACGTGGGGTGCGGTCGACGGCCTGGCGGTTTTCCGAAGGCGGGCGCAGAACGTGTGGGAGCCCCGTCGAGGAACCGAGCATGGTCAACGAGCACGTCGCGATCCGGACCGAGGACGGCGTATGCGGGACGCACGTCGTCGCGCCGGACGGCGCGGGGCCCTGGCCGGCCGTGATCCTGTACATGGATGCCGGCGGTATCCGACCGGCCCTCGTCGACATGGCGCGGCGGCTCGCGACCGGCGGCTATCTCGTTCTGTTACCGGACCTCTTCTACCGCTACGGGCCCTATGGCCCCTTCGTTCCTGCGGACGTGTTCAAAGGCGATTTCCGAGCGATCCTCGGCCCGCTGATGGCGACGACGGACAATCTCAAGGCCGCGACCGATACAGCGGCGCTCCTCGCCTATCTCGACACGCGCGACGACGTCGCGGGGCGCGCGGTCGGGGCGGTAGGCTTCTGCATGGGCGGCCGCATGGCCATCACGGCGGCCGGCACGTATCCGGACCGGTTCGCCGCCGTCGCCAGCTTCCACGGCGGCAATCTCGCGACCGAGGAACCCGCGAGCCCGCATCGTCTGGCACCCGCGCTGAGGGCCGAGATGTATATCGCGGCCGCCGAGAACGACGGAAGCTACCCGTCCGCGATGGCCGAGAGGCTGGAGACGGCGCTGTCGCGAGCCGGTGTCCGGTATGCGGCGGAGACCTATCCCGCCGCGCACGGCTGGATGATGCCGGACTTCCCCGTCCACGATCGCGCGGCCGCGGAGCGCGGCTGGGCAGCGATGGGCGCCCTGTTCGACCGCGCCCTGCGCAGCACGGGCTGAGCGCAGCCGCGTCGCTAAGCGGCCACCGGCAGCCGCAGCACGTCGTCCATCGTGATCGGCCGGCCGGCCTCGCAGCAGAGATGGAGCAGTGTGGACTGGCGGAACCGCAGGTCGCCAGTCACCTCCTCGCCGAGCCAAGCGGGCTTGCTGAAGGACTGATCGGCCCGCGCGAGCTCGACCTCGGCCAGGACCATCCCGGCCAGCGAACCCTGGAAGACGTCGACCTCCCAGGTCAGTCCGTCGTGCGGCACGCAGTAGCGGATCTTCTCGATCACGTTGCCGGTGCACACCTGATCGACCATGGCGGCGCCGTCGGCATGCGGGATCTCGTACTCGAACTCCGCGCGAGCGATGCCTTCGCGCGCGCCCTTGACCGTCAGCCAGGCACGCTCGCCGTCGAGCCGCACCCGGACCTTCCCGCGCGCGAAATGACCGACCAAGCCGTCCTTCAGGTGCCGAATGGATGTGGCCGCGTCGCGCCAGCCCGCGCCTGCCACGAGGAACTTCCGCTCGATCTCTAACCGCATCCACGCGTCCATTGCTTCGGCCGGACGCCTCGTAGCCCATCGGGGCCGCCGAGTCAGGCGTACTGGGTCATCCGGTGCGGACGCACGGGAACGGGACTCGGCCTCGACGGAGATGTGACGCTCACCGTTGCGGCAGAACGATCGTCAGCCTCTCGGATCGCCGTCGATCCGGCGACGTCGTGCCCGGGCGCGAACCGTGCGGTCCGCGTGACCGAGTCGATGATCGCGGGAGCGTGAAGAACAAGCCGCGGCGCCGCGAACGATGCGCCTGCAAAGGAACGCGGCCGTTCCTGCACAATATGTTCTCACCGCTGTATAAATCGGTACCAATGCTGCAGCGCATTGTGAATTCATGCCGGTAAACTTCCGGAGGTGTCGTCTTCCCGCCAGAATGCGTCGCAGAAAGGCAAGCCCGTGAGGGGCCCGCCGGTAGCTTTTCATTGTCATTGATAAAAGTCTCGCTCAGCTCAGGGTAATAGTCGACGACTGGAAAATGCAACAGATCGCAGAGATCGTAACCACATGGGTCGTATTACCTAGCGGGCGTGAGCAAGATCTTCGGCTGGAGCTGCGCGAGGGCCTCGCGACCCGGGACCGAGACGATGCACGTGCTCCGGGCCGAGAAGGGCTACATCATCGTCGGTCAGGAGACGGACGGGACCGTCACCCCGGATGCTGTCGGGCTGGCCGGCATGATCGCCAAGGCGAAGACGGATTTCGTCGGTAAGCGCTCGCTCGCCCGGCCCGACGGGGTCGCCTCCGGCCGCAAGCAGCTGATCGGGCTCGTCACCGACGACCCGCGATGCGTCCTCGACGAGGGCGCCCAGGTCGTCGCCGACCCGAACCAGCCGATCCCGATGCGGATGCTCGGCCACGTCACCTCGAGCTACTGGAGCGCGAATTGCGACCGCTCCATCGCGCTGGCCCTCGTGACGGGCGGGCGCGACCTACTCGGCCGGACCCTCCACGTCACGACCCCGGACGGCTTCACCACCGCGACCGTGGCCGAGCCGGTGTTCTTCGATCCGAAGGGGAGCGCATCCATGCTTGAGGCACGCTACCGCACCGCCCGGGCGCTCCCGCTCGGCCGCACCGAGGCGCCGGCCGGCGCCGGACTCCTGATCCGGCCGGCCGAAGCCGAGGCGCGCTTCTCCCTGCGCCTGCGCGGTCCCCGCACGTCGGCGGCCGGTTTCCCCCTCGACCGCCCGATCAACACCCTGTCGGGCGACGAGACCCGGTGGATCGCCCGCCTCGGCCCCGACGAGTGGCTGATCGGCGCGCCCGAGACCGATGCCGACATCCTGGCCGCCGCCGTGAGCACCGACCTCGCCGGCCGGACGCACGCCCTCGTGGACGTGTCGCACCGCAATGTCGGGATCGACGTCCGCGGGGACGCGGCCGCGATCGCCCTCAACGCCGGCTGCCCCCTCGACCTCGGCGACGCCGCCTTCCCGGCGGGCAGCGCCACCCCACGCTCCTCGGCAAAGCCGAGATCGTGCTGATCCGTCGCCCCGGCCCGGTCCCGACATACCGGGTTGAGTGCTGGCGGTCCTTCGCGACCTACGTGTATGGCTTGCTGCAGGAAGCCGCCTTCGGGGCCGGCCCGCTGGAGAGAGCCGCCGCGCGATGATCAGCGCCTTCGATCTGTTCAAGATCGGGATCGGCCCGTCGAGTTCCCACACGATCGGGCCCATGGTGGCCGCGCGCCGCTTCCGCGACCGCGTCTCCGGCCGGGCCGGCGTCGCGCGGGTGTCCGCGGAGATCTTCGGCTCCCTCGCCTGGACCGGGCGCGGCCACGGCACCGACGTGGCGATCTTCCTCGGCCTGCTCGGCCACGAGCCCGCGACCGTCGATCCGGACGCCGTGACGGGCTACACGCGAACCCTGGCCGAGACCGGCGCCATCGGCCTGCCGGGCGTCGCCTTCGACACGACGAAGGACCTTGTCTTCAACTTCGCCGAGGTCCTGCCCCGCCACACCAACGGCATGCGCTTCCGCGCCCTGGACGCCGATGGCGCCGTGCTGGACGAGGTGGTCTGCTACTCGGTCGGCGGCGGCTTCGTCGAGGAGGAGGGGGCGGGGGAGACCGGCGGCCTCGGCGCCGTCGCGGTGCCCCACCCGTTCGAGAGCGGTGCCGACCTGCTGCGGATCTGCGCCGAGACCGGCCTCACCATCCCGCAGGTCCAGATGGCCAACGAGCGCGCCCTGCGCACCGAGGCGGAGATCGAGGCCGGGCTCGACGCCGTCCGCGACGCCATGCTGGCCTGCATCAGTCGTGGCCTGCGCATGGACGGCGAGCTGCCCGGCGGCCTCAGGGTCCGGCGGCGCGCGAAGCGCCTGCACGAGACCCTCGAGGCGAACCGCCTCACGAACAGCCGGCCGGCCCACGAGATCATGGACTGGATCAGCCTGTTCGCCCTGGCGGTGAACGAGGAGAACGCGTCCGGCGGCCGGATCGTCACGGCGCCGACCAACGGCGCGGCCGGGATCGTGCCGGCGGTGCTGCGCTACATCGTCGACTTCTATCCCGGCTGGAGCGAGGCGCGCGGCCGCGACTACCTCCTCGCCGCCGCGGCGATCGGCGGTCTGATCAAGCGCCGGGCCTCGATCTCGGGCGCCGAGGTCGGCTGCCAGGGCGAGGTCGGCTCCGCGGCCGCCATGGCGGCGGCCGGGCTCGCGTCCGTCCTCGGGGGCGACGCGCGGCAGGTCGCCAACGCCGCCGAGATCGCCATGGAGCACCATCTGGGCATGACCTGCGACCCGATCGGGGGGCTCGTCCAGATCCCCTGCATCGAGCGCAACGCCTTCGGTGCCAACAAGGCGGTGGCGGCCGCATCCCTCGCCCTCCACGGCGACGGGGTGCATTTCGTCAGCCTCGATCAGGTCATCGAGACGATGCGCCAGACCGGCCACGACATGCAGGCCAAGTACAAGGAAACCTCCCTCGGCGGCCTCGCGGTCAACGTGGCCGCCTGCTGAGCGCGACGTCCCGTGCGGCCTCGCAGGGGATCGTGTCAGGCCGCCTGCGACGCCCCCGGCAGCGCGAACGGCTCCGGCGCGTGACCCTCTGCGCGGAGCGCGGCCAGCAGGTCGTCGGGCGCGAGGTTGAGGGTGCGCGTGCTCACCAGGGGATGGACGTTGATCCGCGCCTCCGCGAGCAGGCTGTCCTGGACGAAGATCCGCACGCTGCCCGGCGCGGCGTTGAGGGCGGCGAGCGGCGACACCGCGCCGCTCGCGACGCCGAGCTGCTCGCCGAGCGCCTCGGCACTGGCGAAGGACAGGCCGCCCCGCGCGCCGAGGACGGCCCGGAACGCCTTCAGGTCCACCTGGGCGTCGTGACGGAGCGTGACGAGGAAGTACGTCTTCTTGCCGTCGCGAAGGAACAGGTTTTTGGTGTGCGCGCCGACGATGTCGCCGCAGGCCGCCATCATCGCCTCGACGGTCAGGACCGGCGCGTGCTCGTAGAGCTTGTAGGCGACCCCGAGCGCGCGCAGCCGGGCCAGGAGATCGTCGGAGGTCATAGCCATCGGGTTCCTCATCGGGATTCGCGGGCCGGCGGACCGAGGACGCCGATCCGGCGCAGGTGAGTCAGAATCTCCCGGGCGGCCTCGTCGGGCTCGGCCCGGACGAGGAGGCGCCCGCCGCCGGACGCGGCCTCTCCGGTCGCCGCCCTCAGCCGCTCCCCCGCCGAGCCGCCGGACGGCGCACCTTTCACGATTTTCGGCCGGCGGCGATAGGGGCGCTCCTCGAAGACCGGGACGGGGGGGCCGCCGCGGCCGGCTCGCCCTCGACGGTCTCGATCACGCCGCGCCGCGCCTTCCCGTAGGCGAAGGGGAGCGGCGCGGGCGCGTCGGGATGGATCGTGGCCAGGACCGGACCGCGCAGGCGCACGCGGCGGCGGGCACCGCGGCCGAGGGTCTGGTCGAGGGACAATTCGCCCGCGTCGCCGGGCGCGAGGGCGACGATATCGGGGATCAGGAGGCCGTCGAGGGCCTGCGCGACCGCGTAGGGAACCATCCCGGTCTCGTCGCCCCCCTGGCCGCGACGGCCCGCAAGGATCAGGCCGGGCGCCATACCCGCGAGGCGCGTGGAGAGGGCCTGTCCCGGATCTGCCCCCGCCGGCACGCGGACGTGGACGATCCGGGACAGGCCGTGGCCCAGGGCGTCCGCGACGGCGGCCGTGTCCGGCCCGGCGTGGAGGCCCACGGTCTCGCCGAGGCCCGTCGCGAGGCGGATCGCCTGGACCTCCAGCCGCGGCAGGACCGTCGCGCCAGAGACCGGATGCCGTCCCGCGGAGAGGAGCACGACGCTGGTCACGGGCTGCCCACCGGGCACGCGGCTTCCTCGGCCAGGAGCCGCAGCAGGGCGGGCATGACCGCCTGCGCGTCCTGCACGATGGCGAGGCCCGCCCGCTCGATCATCGCCGCGTGCAGGTCGGTGTTGACTGCCACGACGTGCTCGCAGCCCGCGACACCCTGCAGGTGCTGCGGCGCGCCCGAGATACCGAGGGCGAGGTAGCAGGTCGCCGCCAGGATGGTGCCGGAGGCGCCGACCTGGGTCCGGCGCGGCATCTGCCCGGAATCGCACAGGACCCGCCTCGCGCCCGGGGTCGCGCGGAGGGCCGCGACGAGCTGCCGGAACGCGTCGAGATCGGTGACGCCGCTGCCCGCCGCGGTTACGAACGCGGCGAGGGCGAGCGGCACCGTGGCGGGGTCTGCCGGGACGTTCTGCGCCGAGAGGATCGCCGTCCGGGCGGGCGCGAGCCCCGCCGTCGCGACCGCCAGCGGCCGCGCTTCCCGGGGTGGGCCAGCATACTCGGCCACCGCGTCGGGGGCGACGGTGGCGAGGAGACCCGGCGCGGCCCGCTGCTCAACGCTGCGGCCGCGCGCCGGGCGGATCAGCCCGGAGTCGGAGACAACCTCGGCCTGGGTGAGCAGCGGCGCGCCGAGCCGGACCGCGACCCTTCGGGCCAGGTCGCCGCCGTCGAGGGTTTCCGGGAACAGGACGTGCCGCGGATCGAGCGCCGTCAGGGCCGCGGCGATCCGGGCGGCGCGACCGGTCGGATCGTAGGCCCGGTCACCGTCTCCGTGCGCGAGGAGACGGTGCGCGCCGGCTGCACCGCATCCGGCGCAGTCGCCGTCGGCGAGTAGCACGACCGCGCCGTCGCGTCCCGCGAGAATCCGCGCGGCGCCGAGGAGCTGCCGGTCGTGGGTCGAGAGCCGGCCGCCGGCACAGTCGGGCACCGCGACCACGAGGAAGGCGGGATTCTCCACCGTCACGACGGTGGGGGCCGCTTGGGCCGGGCGAGCCGCCTGGACCGCCACCGGCACCGCGGAGCGGTCCTGCTGGCTCACGTCGAAGCGCGGGCGGGCGTAGCCGGCGACGCGCCGGACTGTCGCTCGGCGCGCGGGTCGCGGCGCGGACGGACGCCTGTCCGGCGCGCGCTGCGGTCGAAGCGCGGCCGGTCTCCGGCGTCGCGAGGCGCGACGCGCTGGGCGGCCCGGTCGGCACGCGGGTCGCGTCGGAAGCGGGTCATCGTCCCGCCTCGACGGCCTCGAGGAGCAATTCCGCGACGTCGCGGATCTCGGCCCTGCGGTCGATCACGCCCTCCAGCATTGCCGTGCAGGACGGGCAGGCGACCGCGACGGTTCCGGCGCCGGTCTCGGCCGCCTGGGCCATCCGCAGGTCGGGGATGCGCCGCTCGCCGGGAATGTCGCTCACCGGGGCGCCGCCGCCGCCGCCGCAGCACATGGCGCGGCGCCCGGAGCGGGCCATCTCGATCCGGGTCAGCCCGATCGCGTCGAGCAGGGCGCGGGGCGCCTCCGTCTCCCCGTTGTAGCGGGCGAGGTAGCAGGGGTCGTGATAGGTCACGGCCCGGTCCGGCAGGCGCCCCGGGTTCAGGCGCCCGTCCCGGACCAGCTCCAGGAGCAACGCGGTGTGGTGCACCACCGGGTAGCGGGCGCCGAAGGCCGGGTACTCGTTGCGCAGGGCGTGAAGGGCGTGCGGATCCGCGGTGACGATGCGCCGGAAGCGGTGGCGGGCCAGCGTCGCGGCGTTCGTGCGGGCGAGATCCTGAAAGGTCGCCTCGTCCCCGAGCCGCAGGGCGAGGTCGCCGGTGTAGCGCTCCTCCGGGCCGAGGACGGCGAAGGCCACGCCCGCCTCCCGCAGGAGCCGCACGAGGGCCCGGAGCGTGCGGCCGTAGCGGAGATCGTAGGCGCCCTCGCCGAGCCAGAGCAGCACGTCGGTGCTCTCCCGGTCGGCGATCAGCGGCAGGTCGAGGCCCGCGGCGAAGTCGGTGCGGGCCCGGAGCGGCCGGCCGCCGGAATCGCCGGCCTGGCGCAACTCCGTCACCGGGGCGACCGCCATCTCGGGGAGGGCGCCGCGCTCCAGGGTCTCGTGGCGGCGGAGCGCCACCACCGCGTCGACGTGCTCGATCATCATCGGGCATTCCTCGACGCAGGCGCGGCAGGTGGTGCAGGACCAGAGCGTGTCGGGACGGATCCGGGCGTCCGGCCCGATCAGGCGGCCGAGGGGACCGCGCGCGCCCGCGGCCTCGCGGCCGCCCGGGTAGGGCGCACCGGCGTAGGCAGGCTCAGCCGCCGACAGGCCCGCGACGAGATCTTGAATGAGCCGCTTCGAATTGAGTGGCTGGCCGGCCGCGAAGGCCGGGCAGGCCGTCTCGCAGCGCCCGCAGCTGACGCAGGCGTCGTAGGAGACGAGCCGGTTCCAGGTGAAGTCCGCCGGCATCGCGGCGCCGAGACGCGGGGCTTCTAGGTCGAGGGGCTGGAGCGCGGTGTCGGGTTGTCCTTCGAAGCGGCCGGGCCGCGGATGGGCGACGAGGTGGAGGGCGCCCGCCGCGGCGTGGCGCATCGGGCCGTGCCGCACCTCGAAGGCGAGGCCGAGCCCGCCAGCCGCCGCGAGCGCCAGGGCGAGCGGGGCGAGGAGGCCACCGCCGCCGGAGGCCAGCGCGAGGGCCGTCACCGCGCCGCCGAGGGCGTAGGCGACGAGGAGGACGGGCAGGATCTGGAACCGCCCGGACGAGAGGCGCGGCGTCCTGCGCGGGTAGCGGCGCGCGCCGACGAGCAGCGACCCGGCGGCCGTGACGCCGAAGGCCAGGGCGACGAGAATCCAGTAGGGCGCGGGCCCGCCGAGCGGCGGCAGGACCGCCAGAGCCGTCAGGATAGAGGCGGCGAGCAGGCCGCCCGCCACCACCGCGTGCATCCGCGACGCGTAGGCGTCCCGCGCCACGACGTGGTGCACGTCCACGAGGTAGCGCCGGGGCAGCTTGGCGAGGCCGTCGAGCCACGCTACCGAGGCCGACGCTCCGGCCCGCCAGAGGGCCGCCCGGCGCGCGACCTGAACGAGGGCCAGCGCCGCCATCGCCCAGACGAGTCCGGGAAACACGGTGGCCAGAGAGACGGGACCGGCCATGGCTCAGCTCAGATGTCCTTGCACAGCCGCAGGGCGTCGTAGAGCGCCGCGTGGATGTTGCGCCCGGCCACGGCGTCGCCGATCCGGTGGAGGGCGTAGCACCAGGACAGGTCGAAGGGCTGCGGCTCGCCGCGGAGCAGGGCCCCCTGGTCGGTCTGGCCGCCATTCACCGAGTTGGCCTTGAGGCCGTGGTAGAGCCCGTCCACCGGGAGCGTCCCGTGCTCGACCACGATGCGGTCGACGAGGCGCTCCTCCTCGGCGTCGGTCATGGTGTTGCGCAGGGCCGCCACGAAGCGGTTGCCCTCGGGATAGATCTCGATCAGCTCCATGTTCGGCGTCATCACGACGCCGAGCCGGTAGAGTTCGCGCAGGTAAATCGGCTGGTTCGTGGTGCCGACCTCCTCGGCCACCATCCGGTCGTGGGTGGCGATCTCCACGAGACAGCCGCGCTTGGCAACAGCTCGGCGACCGAGGCCGCGTTGTGCTGGCCCATCTCGTCGTAGAGCAGGACCGAGCCGGTCGGCTCGACCGCACCGGAGAGCACCTCGGCGGTGGTCACGGCGTGCGCCTCCGCCCCCTTGGCGTGGCCGCGGAACGGGCTGCCGCCGGTCGCGACGATCACCACGTCGGGCTTCTCGGCGCGGATCGCCTCCTCGGTGGCGGCCGTGTTCAGGCGCAGGTCGACGCCGAGCTTGGTGACCTGGGCGACGAGCCACCGGGTGATGCCCGACATCGCCTCGCGCCAGCCGGCCTTCGCCGCCAGGTTGATCTGCCCGCCGGGCTGGGCGCCCTTCTCGAACAGCACGACCGCGTGGCCGCGCTCGGCGCAGACGCGGGCCGCCTCGAGTCCGGCGGGCCCCGCGCCGACGACCACGACGCGGCGGCGGACATCCGCCTTTCGGATCTCGTGGGGCATCGTGGCCTCGCGGCCCGTGGCGGCGTTCTGGATGCACAGGGCGTCGCCGCCTTCGTAGATGCGGTCGATGCAGGAGCCCGCGCCGACGCACTGGCGGATGCCGTCGGCGCGAAGCCGAAGCCGTAGGCGAAGAGCGGCACGGTCAGCTCGGGATGGTTCGCGCCGCAGCCGCGACGTGGCGTGGACCGGCCCGTGCCGGGGGCCGGGGCGCCGCTACTCGGCGGCCGACCGCGTGACGGTCTCCGCCCCGTCGTCCACGCCGAAGCGCGCGATGCTGTCCTCCAGCCGCAGCGCGGCGTTGATCAGGGCCATGTGGGAGAAGCCCTGCGGCGTGTTCCCGCGCTGCGCCCCGGTGGCCGGGTCGATCTCCTCGGCGAGCAGCCCGACATCGTTGCACCGGGCGATCAGGCGCTCGAAGGCGGCCCTGGCCTCGCTGGTCCGCCCGTCGAGGGCGAGGCAGCCGACCCGCCAGAACGCGCAGGCCGTGAACGTGGCCTCGTCGCCGTCCAGCCCGTCCTCCATGCGGTAGCGGTAGATCAGGTCGCCGACGCCCAGTTCGCGCTCGACCGCCGCCAGGGTCTCGCGCATGCGCGGCTCCCGCGGGTCGAGGGCCCCGAACAGGGCGACGCGCAGGACCGCGGCGTCGAGGTGGTGCGAATCGTAGGCGCCGACATAGGCCCGCTTCTCGGCGTTCCAGCCCTTCTCCAGGTATTCCGACCGGACCTCGGCGGCGATCCGCTCCCACTCGGCGATCTTCGCCTCCGGCACGCCCGCGATGTTGCAGGCGATCCGGGCCGCGTCCCGCAGGGCGACCCAGATCATCGCCTTGGTGTGGACCTGCTGGCGCGGCCCGGTGCGCAGCTCCCAGATGCCGTTATCCGCGTCGTGGCGGTGACGGATGGCCCGGGCAGTGAGGTTGTCCAGCACCTCCGGCAGCCGGTCGTTGACCTTCTCGGGCGGGTCGTAATCGACCGCCTCGAGGAAGACGCACAGCGCCCGGATCAGCTCGCCGTAGATGTCGTGCTGGTCCTGGCACTCGGCGATGTTGCCGATCACCACCGGCCCCACGCCGTTCCAGCCGGCGAGGTGGCTCAATGCCTCCTCCGGCGGCATGTCGCCGGCGATGCCGTACATGAGCCGAGTCTCCCGCCCGAAGGTGCCGTCGCGCTCGCGCAGGAAGCGCAGGAACTCGGACGCCTCGCGGACGTAGCCCAGCATCACGAAGGCGGTGACCGTGAAGGCGGCGTCCCGCATCCAGGTGAAGCGGTAATCGTAGTTGCGGTTGCCCGGGACCGCCTCGGGCAGGCCGGCCGTGGCCGCCGCGACGATCCCGCCCGAGGGCGAGTAGGTCAGCAGCTTCAGGCACAGGGCGGACCGCATCACCGCGTCCCGGTAGGCGCCGCGATAGGTGCTCCGGGCGCACCAACGGCGCCAGTAATCGGCGGTCGACTCCAGCCGCCTTTGGGCGCCGGCGAAATCCTCGATGCAGGCCTCGTCCTGATCCTCGCCGTGGGTCAGGACCAGGTAGGCGGTCTCGCCCTCCGCGAGGTCGAAGCGGACCTCGGCCGCGTCGCCCGCGAGGGTCGGGCACGCGTGCGCGTTGACCCGCACGCGCCAGTCACCGGCCTCGAACAGGACCGACCCGCCCTCGACCAGCGGCGTGCACGGGCGACGGGCGTAGTCGAAGGTCGGGCGGACCCGGAACACGCCCGAGACCCGGCCCTGCTCGCAGGTCAGCAGCCGGATCAGGCGGCTCTCGCTCTCGCCGTCCGGCCCCTCGTCGGGCTCCGGGCTCGGCGGGTTGACGGGCATCAGGTCGACGAGGCGCGCCCGGCCGGTCTCCGTGGTGAAGGTCGTCTCCAGGATGTTGGTGTCCGGCAGGTAGCGGCGCGCGCTCCCGGTCGGGCCGTCGAGGGCGAGGCTGCACGATCCGCCCTTCTCGTCGTCGAGGAGCTTCACGAACAGCGCCGGCGAATCGTGGCGCGGCCAGCACAGCCAGTCGATGGAGCCGTCCCGGGCGATCAGCGCGCAGGAATGGGTGTCACCGATGAGGGCGTAATCGCTGATGGGCTTCGACACGGGGCTTCCGGATGGCGGCACCCGGTCCGCCGGGCAGGACAGAGTCCTGAGGTAGCCGGGCGGCGCCGGGCGGGGAGTCCCGATCGACGATTCGCCGCACGGCCGCGCGCGATCGCTCCCGGTCGGTCAGGCCCCGGGCCGCGGCAGCATACGGTCGCTGATGATCCGCCGCTGGATCTCGCTCGTGCCCTCGAAGATCGTCGTCAGCCGCGCGTCGCGCCAGTAGCGCTCGACCCGGCGCTCGGTGGTGTAGCCGTTGCCACCGTGGAGCTGCATCGCTTGGTTGGTGACCCGCACCGCCATCTCGGTGGCCAAGAGCTTCACCATCGCCGACTCGCTCTCGGCGGCATCGCCCTGGTCGAGGAGGTGGGCGACCTGATGCCAGAAGGCCCGCGCCTGCGCGACCTTGGCGGCCATGTCGGCCAGCGCGAAGCGCAGCGCCTGGAAGTCGCCGATCGGGTGTCCGAACTGGACGCGCTCCTGCAGGTAGCTCTGGCAATCCTCGACCGCCGCGCGTGCGACGCCGACGGCCCGGGCCGCCGTGTGCACCCGGGCGATGTTGAGGCCGCGCTGGACGGCGGCGAACCCTCCGGAATCCGCGTCCGCCCCCTGGTCGCCGTAGAGCCCGGTGAGCCGGTCGCTCTCGGGCACGCACACGTCCTCCAGGCTCAGCTCGAAGGTCTGGAAGCCGTGATAGCCGATCTTGTCGATCACCCGGCCGGTCACGCCGGGCGGGAAGCTGTCGCGCTCCTTGAGCACGAGGAACGGCTCGAGGCCGGCCGAGCGCGACTCGCCCGGCTCCGGGTCGCGGGTCCGGGCCAGGACCTCGATGAAGTCGGCGCCCTTGGCGAACCCCGCCCAGCGCTTGGTCCCGGTGATCCGCCATCGGTCGCCGTCGCGCACCGCGCGGGTCTGCACGCCGGCGAGGTCGGACCCGGCATCGGGTTCCGACAGCGAGATCGAGCCGATCCACTGCCCCCGGGCCGAGCGCCGGATCAGCTCCGCCCGGCGGTCCGGGTCGAGGGTCTGGGTGCCGAGGCCCTGACCGCGGGCCAGGATGCTGCCCACCGAGAGCCAGGCCCGGGCCAGCTCCTCCGAGACGAGGCAGTACTCGAACACGCCGAGCCCGAGGCCGCCGTGCTCCGCCGGGATCGTGATCCCGAACCAGCCCTTCTCGGCCATGGCGTCGATGAGCGACCGCGGCATCTCGGCCTTGTGACGGTCGAGCTCGTCGGCGAGCGGCAGGACGGTGTCGCGGGCGAAGGCCCGGGCCTCGTCCTGCAGCGCCGCTCGCGCCTCGGTGCGCCAGGGCGAGGCGAGTTCCGGCGGCTTCGGCGCGATCAGGTCCTTCCGATCCTCGGTTCCGGTCATCGTTCCCCCCTGTGATGTGACGCCGTGCGGCAACTCAGTTCAGGTCCGTGCGGGAAACACGCGCTTACAAAATGGTTCCGTGCCCCATCTTCGAATAATCGGCGGACGGGGTCATAATAGCTTGATGATGCAGGCCGAACCGCAGATCGATTCCTTCGCGATGAGCGCACCCGCAACACCCCACATCCTCGTCGTCGAGGACGATCGGGAGATCTCGGCGCTGATCGCGCGCTACCTGCGCGGCAACGATTGCCGCGTCACGCTGGCCGGCGACGGCGCCGACATGGACCGGGTCCTGGCGGAAGCGCGGATCGACCTCATCGTGCTCGACCTGATGCTTCCCGGCGAGGACGGCCTGAGCCTGTGCAGGCGCCTGCGCGGTACCTCGCAGATCCCGATCCTGATCCTGACCGCGAAATCCGAGGACGTGGACCGGATCCTCGGCCTCGAACTCGGCGCCGACGACTACCTCGCCAAGCCGTTCAACCCGCGGGAGCTGCTCGCCCGCATCCGCGCCATCCTGCGCCGGGTCGCCGCCGAGGCGCCGGACGCCGACGAGCGGCGGCGGCTGCACTTCTCGGGCTGGACCCTCGACGTCTCCCTGCGGCAGGTCCTGTCGCCAGAGGGTGCGCGGATCTCGATCACCGGCGCGGAGTTCGACCTCCTCCACGCCCTGTGCCTCCGGCCGGGGCGGGTGCTGTCGCGGGACCAGCTCCTCGACCTCACCCAGGGCCGGGCCGCGGGCCCATTCGAGCGGAGCATCGACGTGCTGATCTCCCGGATCCGCCAGAAGATCGAGCGCGACACCCGCAACCCCGAGTTCATCCGCACGATCCGCTCCGGGGGCTACCTGTTCACGCCGGAGGTCACGCGGTCATGAGCGGGCTGGAGCGGCTCCGCGCGCGGCTGCGTCCGAAGACCATCGCGGGCCAGATCGCGCTGCTCGTGGTCGCCGGCATCGCGGTGGCGCACGTGGTCGCCACCGCGGCGTTCCTGATGCTGCACGAGTCGCAGAATCCCGACACGCTGCCGGGCGTGGCCGCGAGCCGCCTCGGAGTCCTCGTGAGGCTCATGGACGCCGCCGACCCGGCGGCGCGACCGGCGCTGCTGGCGAGCGGCCGCAGCCTGCCGCTGATCCAAGTCGAGCCCTGGGACGGGACGGTGCCGCCGGGGGCGAAGCCGGCCCCCGACCTGCCGGTGATCCGCAAGCTGCGCTACGGCGCCGGCCGGCCGGTGACGATCACCGATCTCGCCGCGGCCGACCCGGCGCGCGACAAGTCGGACGGCCGCCTCCATATCGGCATCGTCACGCCGGCGGGTGTGCGGGTCCAGGCGACGCTGCCGAACGATCCTCTGCGGGGCCCCCGCCAGGGAGCGCTGATCTTCACCGTGGTGTTCCTGGCGCTGACGCTGGCGCTGCTCTGCGTCTGGGCCACGCGCGCCCTCACGGCGCCGCTGAAGCGGCTCGCGGGCGCGGCGGAAGCCTTCGGCGCCCGCGACGACCACGTGGCGCTGCCGGAGGCGGGGCCGCGCGAGGTGCTCGCCGTGTCCCGGGCGCTGGACCGGATGCGGTCGCGCGTCCGTCGCCTGATCGACGACCGGACGCAGATGCTGGCGGCGATCAGCCACGACCTGCGCACGCCGATCACCCGGCTGCGCCTGCGCGCCGAGTTCATCGAGGACGAGAACGCCCGGGCCTCGACCCTGCGCGACCTCGACCAGATGAACGGCCTCGTCGAGGCGGCGCTCTCCTTCGTGCGCGACGGCCAGATCCGCGACGCGAACAGCCACAGCCTCGTGGATCTCGCCTCGGTGGTGCAGACGGTCTGCGACGACTTCTCGGATTTCGGCGCCCCGGTCAGCGTCAGCCGCAGCCGGCACGTCCTGGTCCAGGGCCGGCCCGAGGAACTCCAGCGGGCGGTGACGAACCTCGTGGACAACGCCGTGAAGTACGGCGGCCGGGCCGACGTGCAGATGGAGGCCTCCGAGCGCGGCGTCCGGGTCTGCATCCTGGACAACGGCCCGGGGATCCCGGAGGCGGAGCGTGAGGCGATGCTCCAGCCCTTCGTGCGCGGCGACCGGGCGCGCAATCTCAACGAGGCCAGCGGCTTCGGACTCGGCCTCTCGATCGTGCAGGCCATCGTCGAGGCCCATAACGGGCGCCTGCGGCTGGAGAACCGCCCCGAGGGCGGCCTCTGCGCGGCGATCGAGCTGCCCCTGGCCGCCCAGGCCTTCGCGGGGCGCGCGGCGCAGAAGCCCGCGCCGCTCCCGGCCGAGGCGGCCTGAGGCCGCCTCGGGTCCCGTTCGCTTCTACGCCGCCCGCACGTTGCGGAGGAACTGCGCCACCTCGGCGCGGAGCTGCTCCGAGCGCGTCGCCAGCGAGTCGGACGCCTGCGCGACCGAGTCCGCGGCCTCGCCGGCATCGCCGGCGACCCGCGCGACCTCGGCGATCTCCAGGGTCATCGTGCCGGTGCCGGCCGACGCCTGCCCCATGCTGCGCACGATGTCCTGCGTGGTGACGCCCTGCTGGTCCACCGCGGCGGCGATGCTGGTCGACACTTGGTTCATCGCCTCGATCTGGGCGGTAATGCCCTGGATCGCCCCGGCCGCGTCGCCCGTGACCGTCTGGATCGAGGCGACCTGACGGCTGATCTCCTCGGTGGCGCGGGTGGTCTGGGCGGCGAGCTCCTTGACCTCGGCGGCGACCACCGCGAAGCCGCGGCCCGCCTCGCCGGCGCGGGCGGCCTCGATCGTGGCGTTGAGCGCCAGCAGGTTCGTCTGCCCGGCGATGGTCGAGACCATGCCGACCACGTCGCCGATGCGCGTCGCGGCGGCGGCGAGGTCGGTCATGGTCTGCTCGGCCCGGCGGGCCTCGCCGACGGCGGTGGCGGACATGCCGGCGGCCTGCTCGACCTGCCGGCCGATCTCCTGGACGGTCGCGCCGAGTTCCTCGGCCGCGGCCGCCACGGTGTTGACGTTGTCGGAGGTCTGCTGCGCGGCCCCGGCGACGCTGGTCGAGCGCTCGGAGGTGCTGGAGACCGCGGCGCGCATCGTGTCCGAGGCGCCCTGAAGCTCCGTGACGGCGCCGGTCAGGCCCTCGACGATGCCGCCGACCGAGTGCTCGAAGCCGTCGGCCAGCTGCTTGAGCATGGCGCGCCGGCTCTGCTCCTCGCGCAGGCGCGCGGCCTCGGTGGT
Source organism: Methylobacterium sp. NPDC080182 (assembly GCF_050281105.1). Classification (NCBI taxonomy): domain Bacteria; kingdom Pseudomonadati; phylum Pseudomonadota; class Alphaproteobacteria; order Hyphomicrobiales; family Methylobacteriaceae; genus Methylobacterium; species Methylobacterium sp. NPDC080182. The sequence goes on along the minus strand of NZ_JBNNWO010000010.1, from coordinate 220,548 downwards.
CTGGAGCTGCTGGGCGGCCTCCTCCAGCGACATGTCGCGGATCGTGACCACGGCGCGGGCGATGTCGCCGATCTCGTCGCGCCGCGCGCTGCCCGGCACGTCGGTCAGCGCCTGGCGATCGGCGAGGGCCTTGAGGGCGCGGGTGAGGGCACCGAGCGGCGCCACGATCGAGCGGGCGAGCAGCAGGCCGAGCAGGGCCGTTCCGGCGAGCACGAACAGGCCGGTCAGGATCAGCGTGCGCGACAGGGCCTGGACCGCGTCGATCGCCTCCGCCTGGGTCTGCTCCGCCACCACCGTCCAGGGCGCGCCCAGGACGGTCACCGGCGAGGCGGCCGCCATGTGGGTGCCGTTCTCCGCCGCGAAGTCGACGGGACCGCCGGCCTTGACCCGGTCGGCGGCGAGGCCGATCCCGGCGAGGCCCGCGCCGGCACGGACGCCGGGGTTCAGCGGCGGGTTGCTGCGCAAGAGGCCGTCCGCGCCGACCGCCAGGATCTGGCCCGTGTCGCCGAGACCGGTCCGCTTCGACAGCGTCTGGTCGAACAGGGCCGGCGTGACCCGCATGACGATGAAGCCGATCCGCTCGGCCGCCTGCGCGGTGCCCATGGCGACGTTGGCCCGCTTGGTCATGGCGCGGCCGAGGAAGGCGGCCGGGACCCCGTCCACCGGGTAGGCGGCGAAATCCTCGTACAGGACCGCGCCCGGGTCGGCGGATTTCAGGCGCTCGACGAGGCGCGCGAGCGCCGTCCCCGCCAAGCCGTCCTCCGTGACCGCTTTGCCGAAATCGGCGCCCTTCGTCGTGGTGTAGTCGATCCGGCCGTTGTCATCGATGAACATTAGGTCGGCGTAGCCCGGCTGGGCGACGAGCTTGCGCGCCACCTCCTGAACCTTGACGTGCCGGCGGGCATACATCGACGACATGCCGCTGCCGTCGAGGGCGACCCGCGCCTCGGCGGTCTGCGGCGCGCGGAACGCCGCGATGACGCTCTCGGTGTCGGGCTTCGCCGGGTCGAGGTTCTCGAGCAGGTCGGGGAAGTTCGAGACGATCTGCGGGTGGGCCGCCACCGCCAGGAAGTCGGCCTGCGCCCGATCCGCCACCAGCTCGATCGCGTCCCGGCGCGCCGCCGCGGCGAGTTCGAGGCGCTCGTGGGCCGCGGTCATCAGACCCGCCCGCGCCGAGTACCAGCTGAATCCGCCCATGGCGGTGGCGCTCAGGAGCGCCAGGCCGACGGTCGTCGCGGGAAGGCGCGTGCTCAGCCGCGATAGCGAGATCATGATGCCCCTGTATTCTTTGGAAGATTGGTTTGACGTGAACCAATCGCCCAATCCTTATAAAAATCTCGTAAACACCGATACACCGCTCAAAACTTGAGCACACGCGGAACATACAACTTAAAGAACAGTCTGAGCACCATGATTCCAAGTTGTGAATGGTCGAGCGCCCGTTCCGGCAAGATTTCGCTGCGCGGGTCGTCACGGACGCCCGCGCGGCGTTGAGGGATGCGCGGCATCCGGCCAAGTTTCGGCCAGCCCGTTTTGGCCAGCCCGTCGTCCCGCGGCCGCCCCGGACACACCGTCACGGATCTTGCTGACCGATCCCGTCTCGCGGTCGGCGTCATCGGCCGTTTATGAGTCCGGGTGGTAGAGCGGCCGCGGAGAACGGTCGCTTCGTGACGGCGATGGAGGTGGGATGAGCGGCGAAGACCAGCCGGACCGGGCGCGCAGCATCGCGCTGATCGGGGCCCCGATCGAGGTCGGGACCAGCGAGGCCGGCGCCCTCATGGGCCCGGCGGCCCTGCGCACGGCCGGGCTGGTGCGGGCGCTCGCCGAACTCGGCCACGCGATCGCGGATCGCGGCGATGTCGCTCCGGACGGGCCCGCCGGAACGCGCGGGCTGGACGGTGTCGCCGCCTGGACGCGGGCCCTGTCCCGCGCCGTGGAGGATGCCCTCGACGCGGGGGCGCTGCCGCTGACCGCCGGCGGCGATCACAGCCTGTCCCTGGGCTCCGTCGACGGGGTGATGCGGCACTGCGCGCGGCGCGGCCAGCCCGTCTTCGTCCTCTGGCTCGACGCCCACGCCGACTTCAACACGCCGGCGACCTCGCCCTCCGGCAACGTCCACGGCATGCCGCTCGCCGCCCTGTGCGGCGAGCCGGGCTTCCCACCGCTGTTCGCCGAGCCGGCGCCGGCGCCCCTGCCGCCCGCCGACGTCCACCTGTTCGGCCTCCGGTCGATCGATGCCGGCGAGCGCGCCCTCGTGACGGCGCGCCGGGTCGGCGTCACCGACATGCGCACGATCGACGAGTTCGGCGTCGTGGCGCCCCTGCGGCGGGTGCTCGACCGCGTCGCCGCGCGGGGCGCGCACCTCCATGTCAGCCTCGACATCGACTTCCTCGATCCGTCGATCGCCCCGGCCGTGGGCACCACCGTTCCGGGCGGTGCCACCTTCCGGGAGGCCCATCTGATCATGGAGATGCTCCACGATTCCGGTCTGGTCCGCTCCCTCGACGTGGTGGAGCTCAACCCCTTCCTCGACGAGCGCGGCCGCAGTGCCCGGGTGCTGGTCGAGCTGGTGGCCAGCCTGTTCGGCCGGCGCATCCTCGACCGGCCGACCCTGCCGATCGAGGCCGTGCCGGCAGAGCCGGCCGGGCGCGCCTGATGCACGGCCCTCTCGCGCCCTCATCCGCGCCCGAGATGACCGCGCCCGCGCGCCAGCGCTCGGACGGGCGCGTCCAGCTGCGTGTCGGACTGGCCCGTCCGGGCGGCGGGACGCGCATCCTGGATCTGGCAGAAGCCGGGCCGTCGCGGCTGCGCTTCCCCCGGGGGACCGGCGCGCCGGAGGCAGTCCTCGTCAACACGGCGGGCGGCGTCGCCTGCGGCGACACCTTCGCCATCGACCTCACGCTCGAACCGGGGGCCGAGCTGGTTCTGACCACGACGGCGGCCGAGAAGATCTATCGCTCTGACGGCCCCGTGAGCCGCATCGTCAACACGCTGCATCTGGGGGAGGGGGCCGGCCTCGCCTGGTTGCCGCAGGAGACGATCCTGTTCGATCGGGCCCGGGTGCGGCGGCGCTTCGTGGCCGATCTCGCCGAGGGGGCCGCGCTGCTCGCCGTGGAAGTCGTGGCGTTCGGCCGCGCCGCCCGGGGCGAGCGGATCGGCGACGGGCTGTTCGCGGATTCCTGGCGGATCCGCCGGGGCGGGCGCCTCGCCTACGCCGACGACCTCCTCCTGGAGGGGCCGATCAGCGACCACCTCGCTCGCCCGGCCATCGGCGGCGGCGCCCGCGCCTGCGCGACGATCCTCGACCTCTCCGCCGGGGCGGAGGCGCGCCTCGAGGAGGCGCGGACCCGGCTGGCCGAGGCCGCGTCGCCCGGGACGACGGCGGCGGCGAGCGCCTGGAACGGCCATCTGGCGGTCCGCGCGCTGGGCGACGCGGTCGGGCCCCTGCGCGGGCTCGTCGCCCGCTTCCTCGCGGGCTACCGCGGCCTGCCGATGCCGCGGGTCTGGCAGAGCTGACGGGGTCCGCGCGATCCGGGCCTCGGGGCCGTTGCCTGCGACCGCCGACCTCTGCTAGAGACGCGCACCCGGAGCTGTCCGCCAAGCTCCGGACGGGACGGCAGCGCCGTTCGGGAAGGCCTCGTGGCGGAGTGGTTACGCAGAGGACTGCAAATCCTTGCACCCCGGTTCGATTCCGGGCGAGGCCTCCATCTTACCTCTACCCCCTTTGAAATCATAACGTTTATTCGTCCTCCGCTCCCAAATCTGGGGGCGGGGTTGGGCGCAGTCGGCTCGACAGCTTGGAATTGGCACTGTCGTTCAGAGTGCGATTTGAGGCTGCCCGCGTGTAGCGCTCGACCTCTGCCAGCGACCGATGGCCCGTGATGCTGGCGATCTCGTGAGGGGTGCAAAGCGCCTCGGCGAGCCGCCGGGCCGCAGCTTTTCTCAGCCCGTGGGTCACGCATTCGTCGGGTAGCCCGGCGGCACCGATGGCATCGGCCATCTTGTTGCCGAGCCCCTTCGTCGAGAATGCGTTGCCGTGCGCCGTGTAGAGGATTGATGCCGGGCCCCGGGGCCATGCCGCCAGGATCGCTAGCAGGTCCTCATGCAGCCGCAGATCAAGCTTTGTGCCGGTCTTGTCCTGCGTGACGCGGATCCGGTGGCCGTCGAGGCTCACGTCCGCCCATGACATGCGCGCCACATCCGACACGCGCTGGCCGGTGTAGATGAGCAGGGCGAACGCCGTTCGCTGCTGCGACCCGATGGGCCAGTGCGCCTCGAACGCCTCAATCTCCTCCTCAGACCACGTGTGATGCTCCCCTTCCTGCAACTTCTTGATATGCAGGGTCGGATCGTCCTTCCGGTATCCGAGATCGATCGCGCAGCGGATCAGGATGCGGAGCTTTTTCAAGGCATCGTTGGCTGCGGACGGCCGGTCCGCACGTTTGGCCATGATGAGCTTGACGTTGGCGCGGCTCATGTCGCGCACCTTGCGATGGCCGATCTTTTCGATGCGGATCAGTCGGTCAATGGCAAGGCGGTAGGCGCGCTTGGTCGGCGCTTTCAGGGCCTTGAACTCGGGGCTCTCGTAGTAGTCGGCCACTAGCCGATCCATCGTCCCCGGCTCGCCGCGGTGCTTCTCAGGCTCGGCCTCCGGCTGGGCGTCTCGCGCGGCCTCATAGGCGCTGATGAAGTCTCGGGTCCCCGGCGAGCCCGGTAACGGCACCCGCTTTCCCCGCCCGCGACGGAAATAGTACCGGACGGTCCCGTGCCGGTCCATGAAGTGATCGATGTAGGGTAGTCGGATCTTGCTCACCGGAAATCCGCCCAGGAGTCGCCGCTCTCGTCGACCTCAGCGTCGCGCTCCGGTAGCGCGTCGAAGTAGGCATCCAGCTTCAGGCGGTCCCATAGGACGCGGGAGCCGACCACCTTCGGGGACGGCATGCGGCGGTCGCGGACCATGGCGTCGAAGGTCGGGGCCGACACGCCGACGTAGCGGGCCGCCTCCATCCGGGAGAGCCCTTTCGGCGGGAACGGCAGGCCCCCGCGCGGCATCACCTCGGCAGGCTCGGACGAACGCACGCTACGCGCCTTCACGGTCTCGTCCTCCTGTGTTCTCTGATCGGGTCTCGGGGAGAGGGGCGGCCTTGTGGGGGCCAAGGATGCAGACGATCTCGTAGGCATAGGCCGCGAGAACGTGCAGGCTGATGGCGATCCAGATCAGCGCAAAGCCAGCGATGACCGCCATGAAAACTAAGACTGGGTTCGTCATCGCCCCTCCTCCTGCGTCAGGAGAGCGAGCTTCGCGGCTTCGGCGATGCGATGAGCGCACCGCCCGCCCCAGCGGTTGTCGGGGCACTGCCGGCCGACTAGGACTGTGTCGGTCCCGCAGGGGTTGCCGGTGGCCGTGCAGCGGGGCTCGTCGCCAGCGGCGTAGCCCGAGCCGACGATCCGGCCTTGTGAGGCATTCAGCAGGCGCTGCAGCCGTCGCAGATCGCCGCCGACAGCCATCATTGCGGCTTCGCGCCAGCGAGCGACGACCGCCTCTTGCACGTCCCGCATCGCCTTGGCGCCCTTCTCAGCCTGGAGGAGACGGGAGCGGAGTTGGGCGATCTCGGCTTCGGCGGCGGTCGCGCGGGTACACTCGTTGGCAGCGACGCCGATCCAGTGCCCCACGCGGCGAGCCAGGGGCGTCTCCTCAACGCCCTCTAGGGCTCGCTCAACGGCGGCGATCTCCTCACGCGCCTCATCCCGCTCCTTCCGTGCAGCTATGAGGTCTGCTTGGAGCTGGGCGAGCGGCCCGGCCAGAAGGGCGTCAGCAGCGCCGTACCACTTCCAGGCGTTAGCTCGCGCATCCTGCCCGGGCGAGGAGTACCCAACGCGCTGCCACTCAGCGAGGCCTTCGACCAATGAGGGCCTGAGAGCCGTTCGCATCGCCATCGTGTAGGCGATTTGCTCCTTCAGCTTGGTCTCCTCGGCCGTCGGGCCGGTATCGGGGGCGGGGGTCATGACCGACGCACCTTCTCCGCGGCGAGGGCTTTGACGCACTTCGGACAGGTGGCCGTACCGTCGCGATGTAGGATCCAGCCAGACTTGCGGGCCGCATTGCGAGAAGCGGCTCCAGTCTCAAAGTCGCAAATCTCCCACGGAAACTCGTTCCATGCGTGCTCAGGGTTTTCGTACTTGCAGTAGAGGTGCAGGTCGTAGGCGCCTGGGCAGTACTCGGGATGGTCTTTAAGGACGATCTTGCTCATCGATCCGCCTCCGTGGTGGACGGAGCGTCGGAGGGGGCGGCCGCACGAAGCTCGCGGATGACGTCCATCGCGAGATCAAGGGACGCGGAGTCGGCCTCTAGCCGGCTCCGACGAGCGGCCGTCATGACGACGGGTCGGATGCTCGCGAGGTAGAGCGCTCCATAGTAGAGCCAGGACATCACCGCACCTCCCCGCCAGCCTGAAGGGTGCGGAGGGCGAGTTCGATGCGAGAAGCCGCCTTGAGAAGCGTCGCCCTAACTTCTGGCGCCATGGTCGTGCTTTTGCACCGACGCCGGTAGTCCGCAGCGACCAACCCAGGCTGGGTATCAAAGCTGTCCAACCAGTCCTGCGCCTCCTCCACCGTCATCTGAGGATCGACTGGGGTCTGGTCGGGAGAGGACTTGGGCGTTGGCGAAGCTACGGCGAGGTATTCGCGGATCCAGCCGATGCAGGAGTCCACGGCGTGACCGAGCACCTGGGCCTGCGTCCACGGATCCTCGATGCCGCCCGCGTTCTTGGCGGCTGAGAGCCAGCGCATCACGGAGCGAAGTTCTCGATGGTCGGCCTCTGATCCTGTAGAGGCGACGAGCTTGCCGGAGCGGAGTACGGCGGCCCCAGCGTTAAGGATCGCTACCAACTCGGCGGCCTGCTCCTCGGTGGCCGCCATAAACAGCGGCTCTAGATCGTCCCGGTAGACGTTGCGCGGGACACGCCGCCCCTGGCGGAAGGCGCTCTTGGGCAAGATGGTGGCGATCGGCTCAGCCGCCGGCATCCGCGCCATGTACTGGGCGATCCAGGCGTCGCGCTTGTCCAGCGACGACGAGACGCTTTCGCCCGTCTCCCGGAGCCGTTCGAAATGTGCGGCTCCTTGCCCGTAGGCGTCGCGCAGGGCCTTCGCGAGATCGTCGCCGCCGAGGGGGGATGGGAGGTCAGACATGACTCATGCCTCCGATGTGGTGAGGGCGGCCTTGGTGAAGCCCCCGACGCCGCCGCACGCGGGGCAGTTCGGGATCGGCTCCGGCTCACACGCGCACACGGCGCAATCGCGGATGAGCATCAACGCTGGCAAGGCCACGATGCGACCTTCGGTAGCTCGATAAGCCTTGATCGCCGCCCGCGCGCGCAACCGGAAGGCATCAAGGATCGAAGCGTTCTTCGGGTCATCCCAGCGCGCCCGCGGGCCAGCGAGGCAATCGGCTGCCGCCGTCTGGCCGGCCGCGCGCAGCCGCGCCTCCTGGGCATCGTTCAAGTCCTCGTCGGCTTCGAAGATCGCGCGCGCGACGATCTCAATCAAATCGTCGCCGCCGAGGGGGGATGTGAGGGGCGCGCTCATCGGGAGGCCTCCCGCTGTGTGAGGACGGCACGATCCAGTCGCTCGATCTCGGCGAGGATCAGCGCGCCAGCCTTCAGGAGGTCACGGCGGCGGTCGGTCGGCTTCCACCAGTTCGCATTCCACGGCCAAAATGTGGGGCAGTAATTGTTCTTCCTGTCATCTGGATTTCGCCCAGCGCCGTAGGCGTAAGCCGCGGCTGCGCGAGCGATCTCCCCCTCGTCGTGCCGATCATCGTGTTGATGAGTCCAGCCCTCTGCCTCGACCTGCCGGCGGCGCTCCGCCAGCACGTCGACGGCAGCTTGAGTGAGGTTCAGCGTGGTCTCAGACATAGCGTCAGGCTTCCTCTGTTCGGGTCGCGTGAGGGGTGATCGGCTCGGCCTTGAAGCCGCCGCACGTGTTGACCGCGACGACGACCATGGCGGCGATGCCGCGCCAGCCCGGATCGCTGCCGTCGATCCAGCAGACGTCTTCGCCGTTGGCGTCCACGATCAGCCCCTTGCGATGCGGATGCTCTTGCCAAGGCAGAGGCGCGTCGGGGGCAAAGGCTTGAAACTGCTCCTGAGGGGTCACGGCGTTCTCCTACTTGCTGGAAGTTCGAATGAGGCAGCGCAGCCAAGTCCGCCTTGATCCGGCTGAGCGGACGGGCTTGTTGAGGCGCCAGGTCACCGCAGTGAGCGCGGTGCCGCCGAACATGGCGACGGTGAGCCAGGATGCGTCCGAGGCGGTCACTGCATCTTGGCCTTCATGGCCGCGACCTGAGCCTTGGCCCTTTCGAAAGCCTGCCGGGCCACATCGACGAGCCGATCAGGATCCTCGCCGCGAGCGATTATGTCGGCACGCAGCTCCTCTGGGCTCATCGCCAAGATCCGCTCGACGTGCATGTCGATCACGTCAGGATCGTCTTCCGGCAGCCGGTCAGTTGAGCGTGCCAACCTCGCCTCCGTAGCTGTCGAGTTCGGTCGTCGTGCCGTCCGCCGGGTGCAGGTTCGTGCTGTCGCAATGCGGGCAGTGAAGGCCATGGGCCCGCATGCGGACCTTCCCCCATCGGAAGGTCTGGCTGCACGTCAGGCAGCACCACTGCTGCTGCATGGGATCGGGCTCGTCTTCGCTCATGCGAACCATCCTCCGGTGTAGGCGAGCAGACAGGCGGCCAGGGCGAGGGAGGGGAGACTATTCATGGGCGCATGACCTTTCGGTCACCGCACTCTCGTGAACCGAACCACTTCGTGTTTCGGCCCTGCGGGCTTCGATTGCTTGCGCGGGCGCCACGAACACCACGCTGAGCGGATGAACTACGACGGGGTTGTCAAGGTCGTCGAACATCACGTGGACGTACTGGCGGGACGTGCCCGGGTAGACGATCTCGCCCTCGCGGCCTTCCCAGTCCTTGCCCTCGTTCCTGAGGGTGACGCGCTGACCGATGCGGGGATCGACCTTGTAGGCCTGGCGGATGTAGCCGTAGCCGTCGTCGGCGGGTGCGTCGCTCGACAGCCGCACGCTCGCAGCCCGCAGGTACTCGCTGAACGGCATGCTCAGGTCGGCATCGAGGTAGGCGCGATAGCGTGCGGCAGCCGACGATCGGGCAGACACTGGGCGCGTGTAGGACTGGCCCCACATGCGGAAGGTCACGTCGTAGAGACGGATCATCGCGAGGCCTCCTGCTCAGAGCTATCGGGGAGAGCGGCAGCAACAGCGCGACGGATGTCGAGCCAGAGGCTGATGAGCTTGACGCCGAGGCGGCCAGCGAAGGGGATGAGGAGCCCGAGGGCGAGGCACTCACCCATGGCTGGCCTCTCGCCTCGCGCGGCACTCGGCAACCTGCTTGAGCCGGTTCGCCCCGACAGCAGCTATCCTCGGATCGTCAGATGCGGCCTGCCGCTTGGCCTGCCATTCGAGGGGACCAAACCGGTCAGTCTCGATCGCGCCGGCAGAGACGGCCAACGCACGCTTGCTCGTGGCTATGTCGAAATGCACCCATGAGGCCAGTCGATGCTTGCCCCACGACAGCGTGGGATGCCCCTGGATCCACTTCCGCTGCACGCCGATGCGATCGACCATGGCGAGCAGTTCTTCGAGCGTGTCAGCCCACAGGTGGCACATGATCATGCGCCCGAAGGGGTGCACGGCGGGATCGACGTAGCAGGCCATCGGCGCCTCACTGGATGAAGGCGACGCAGCCAACGACGCAGGTCGCCGACAGGTGGCCGTTGTAGGAAGATCGCCGCCAGTGGACGAAGCCGCCGCAACCGGGACACGTGACCTTGCCGCTCTGGCCCTCTGAAGGGATGGCGGCCATCACGGACAGCGTGCGCGCGGCGGCTTCGGTGAACCGCTGCTCCTGCGCCTCGATATCCTCGAGGGTAGGCGTCACCTTCGCCTCGCAAACGAAGGCCGGATCTGCACCGTCCAGACATGGGATGGCGTTGAGCCAGCCGGTCTGCACCCGCGGGCCACACCGCTTCACCAGATCGACGCCGACGGCGCACGGCCGTGGGCCGAGGGCGCCATTCCAGTGCTTGCAGGTCGCCAGCTTCTTGGCCTTGCGAGCCGCATCGCGCTCCTCGCGCGTCGGGATCACCCGGTTCATGCCGCCACTCCCATCGCAGCGGCCTCGCGGCGCACGGCTTCCTCAAGCGCCTCGGTGGCAATGGCAGCCTCAGCGAACATCGTGGCAGCGGCTGAGAACTCGTCTGCCGGCATGGACGTGGTGCCGGCGCCGTAGACGACAGAGCGAATGCCGGCCTGGATCAGCGTGCGGGCACAGGCAGCGCACGGATGATGCGTGACGTAGGCGGTGCAGCCCTCGGTCCGGATGCCTTCTCTTGCGGCGAAGGCCACGAGATTGGCTTCCGCATGGCTGGCAAAGAGGTACTTCGCCGGCCGCTCGCGACGCTCGGGCAGATCGTCAACGCCAGCCGGCGGCCCGTTATAGGCCGTCAGGAGCACAGTCCGACCATTCGGGGCGACGAGGACGGCGCCGACCTGCGTGCTGTCCTTCGATTGCGTGGCGGCGTGCTGGGCGAACTCCATGAGGTAGGAAATCCAATCAGACATCATCACCTCCATCCTCAAGCCTGCGAGACGCCTCCCTCTCCTTGTCTTCCTCTCGAAGGTCCTGAACTGCGAACCACATGAGGAGGCCGAAGACGATCAGGCCAAAGGTGACGAAGCCAGCGAGGAAGCCGAGCCAGAACATCAGGCGGCCCTCGCAGTATCTGCTTGGATCAGCGTGGGATCGCTCCAAACGATGCTGTTTTCGGCGCCCCAGGCCGTCATGAACTCCAACAGGTCCGACATCTCGGATTTGCTGAGCTTGGACGACGACGTGCCGAGGGCGACGACGCCCTTGCCATCCAGGGCCGGAGCGAGCCGAAGCTCCTTGCCCAGCGCTGTCAGGAACAGGATCTTCCAGGCATCCGGCTCGTATCGCTGGCCGAAGTGCTCATGCTGCCGAGCGATGTCGGTGAGCATCGCCCAGAGCTTTGCGTTCTGATCCAGCGAGCGTTGGGGCTCGCGGAACTCGACGCGCGTCTTCTCCGGCGCAACGTCGATCCAGTGGTGTGCGCGAGCGCGGACGGCCGGTGTGGAAAGGATCAGAAAGGCCTTGCTCATCGCGAAGCCTCCGCAGCCGGCACGGGCTCAGCGTCCCGGCGTTCCTCGGCCAGCGTCAGAACGCGCTCGCGATCCGTCTCATCCAGGGCATCCAGATCCCGCTTGACGGCATCCAGGGCGAGCCAGCGAGTGACGGCCTTGTCACCAGCGACTTTCCAGAGCGCCGTCAGCATCTCGGAGGAGATCTCCTGCGAGCGGTTGCGCTGTATCGGCTTGCCGTTGGTGTGCAGGTCGTGGACGTTGCGGAGGTCGGGTTGACGCTGAGCCGGCGCGGCCGGCTGCCTGAAGTCGTCGCTCTCTTCCTCGCTGTAGGTGAGCCCGTGAAGGCCGGTCAGCTTCAGGATGAGGCGGTCACGGCCTCGCTTGAGAGCCATGGCGTAGACATAGGCGGCCTGCTTCCCGCTGACGCGGTAGTTCACGCCGATCAGCGCCTCGCCAATGTCCCAGTCCACGCGCTCGCCCATCCGAGCGGTGCAGAGGATGACAGCCTCATCCCGCTCAGCGCGCAGTATGGTAGGCGCGTCGAAGCTGATGTTTGCACGGGCGGCCACGCGCTCTAGCGCCCTGTGGTAGACGACCCAGGTGCCGTGGCAGTCCCAAATGACGCCCTTCTGATCGTGCGGATCCTCGCCGTAGGTGCGAAGGATCTCAGCGATGCGAGGATCAAGCTGCCGAGGCATTGCGAGCCCTCCAGGCGCGGATGTGATTGCGCATGCACTCGCGGCACGCGCGCCAGCCATTGCGGCGGTTCATCGTGTTTTCGGGCGTGAACTCGTGGCCGCGGATGCAGTGGGTCCGCATCGAATTGCGGTCCATCAGCGGACTGCGACGCAGGTTCTCTGCGCGCGTGACCGGTTCTAGGTGATCCGGGTTGCAGCAGATCCGCGTGCGGCAGAGGTGATCCAGATCCTTGCCGTCCGGCACAGGGCCGACGAGAAGCTGATAGGCAACTTGATGAGCCTTCTGCATCCGGCCTTCGAAGAACATCGACCCATAAGTTCCCGCCGAGATCGCACCGGTCCACAACCAGCAGCCTGAATTCGGCTCGGGCACGAACTTGTCGAAGAGGCGATCAAGATCATTCACGATGACGCCTCCTCAGAAGCTGTCTTGAGCGGCGAAAAATCGGGGCAGCGACCGTCGAAATTGATCCGATCGCAAAGGTTGTACGGAGGGTCCGGCGAGTACCGCGGATGCACGAAGCCGTAGCCCGGCTTGGTCGGGTGCTTCATGCAGCGGTATCGCCAGGGCTTGGTCTCAACGCGGGACGCGGGGTGAACCCACTCACACGCGTCGCAAAACACGTGGGTCATGGAGCGCAGACCCCGAGCAGGCCACGAGTGACCGCGGCGAACAGGAGGGCCAGCACAGCGCCGCAGAACCACCAGCCGAGGGCGTGGCGCTTCAGCTTACTCTCCGGCTTCGCGACTAGGCTGCCGAAGAAGCCTAAGGCTGATGCCAGCGCGAATGAGATCGACGTGCCGTAGCCGACGACAGCGATGATGCCGTTGCCCATCACGCCGCCTCCGCACGCTGTTCGATGCCGAGGTACGCAAGAGCTGCCTCAAGCGTGTCGAAGCGCTGTTCCCGGCCCGTCAGGGGCGAAGGAGCGCGGTCGTAGAGGATCGGGACCAGATCGACGGCCGTGCCCTCTGCCGGGCAAATGCAGGCCACTGCACGAGGCAGGTAGTCGACGTGGAAGATGCGGATCGTGCGGGAGCCGTAGACGGTCTCAGTGCGCCAGGGGCTCATGGCATCGACCTCGCCGCTGGCGTCGTGGGCCAGAAGTGCTCGCACTCGAACAAGCCCTTGCCCGCCGTGGCTTCCGAAAGAGGGATGTCTGCCCAGCGGAAAGCCGACCAAGACTGCCGGCATTCGCTCGGCTGCGTGCCGCTGGCCGGGCTCCGGTAGCAGCGGGACTTCAGCGGGCAGTCCTCGGTCCCGCACATCGTGATGTCAGGCATCACAGGCTCCCGACGCTGACGACGGCGGGAAGCGAGCGGACGGGCAGAACCTCATCCTCAAGGGCATCCAGCGTCTTGAGGTAGGCCTCGACGGCGTTGCGCGTGGCCGCCAGGGTCATCCGGCGCACCGCTGGCGTGTAGCCACCGACGTTGTGTCGATAGGCGTCGGCCATCCGAGCCACGTTGCCGGTGTGAGCGTGAAGGCTATCCCTCTCGCGGTAGAGATCGGTGATGTCGATCATGTCAGCCTCCAACTGCGATACGAATGGCAATGCCGACCACACGAAGAGAGCCGGCGATGATGAGGGCGATGCAGGCGATGATCGCGGCATCGTCTAAGTCGAAGCCCGGCTCGTCTTCGGGCTCGTAGAGATCCGGGGCGACGACTTCGGCCATGACTAGGCGGCCTGCTTCGCCATCTGGCGGAGACGACGGGCGCACTCGCGGTCGCGGCGCTTGCCGTCGTCGCGGGGCAGCGAGACCGCTTCGGGATATGTCTTGGCGTAATCGCGATTTGCTTTGCGCTGCAGCTTTGCCGCCTGCACGGTGGTCCGGCGCCCCAAGGCGCGATAAGTTTCGGTCAACCGACCGCCCTTGCGGCGCTGGCGCTTCGGGGCGGGCTTCTTGGTGACGGCCTTGCCTTCGACGGGCTCAACGTTCAGGCGAGCAAGCGCACGGGCAATGGTACGAATGAGAGACGACACGACGTCCTCCGGTTATCGGTTGAAGGGAGGGTTGCAGGTCTTGTTGAGAGGCGTCGTAGCTGGCTTCCTCGGCTGACCCTTCGGCAAGCCGCGCCCAACCATCCGACGCCGTGGCGCGTGAATGTTGTTGTGGCTGTCGAACCGACCGCGAGCTTCCGAACGGTCCGCCGCATCAAGAGCTGTCTTAAACTTGTGGCAGAGCTTGCAGAGCGCCGCGCAGTTCTCCAGCGTAGGATCGCCACCCATCCAATCGGGGATTACATGGTCGTACTCGACAGGCTTGCCTTGGCCGACCTCGACCGTGCAGCGAAGACCATTCGGCAGAATGCCTTCGCAGACAAAATTCGCGCGCTTGATTGCCTCGCGCTTCACGGCCGGCTTGAACTCGCGGCGAGCCATCAGATCGTCCCCGCCAGAGAGACAGACTGAGCCTTGCGCTGGATGCCCTGATTGAAGGCCTCTGCCGCAGACAAGAAGGCTCGGCGAAGATCGTCGAGAGAGGCGTCGTCAGAGCCAGCGTCAGAGGCTGGCTCGTCGAAGAACACGGCTACCGGCAGCTTCAGGCAGTCAGCGATAGCCTGAAGGCGGGTGTCGTTGTCGGAGATGGAGCGGGGCATCAGTTCGCCTCCACCGGTTCGCCGTCATCCGACAGGCGGTAGAAGACACCGGCCTTGATGCCGTTCTCGCCGACCTTTGACGCGAAGATCTTCCGGATCGCGCCGCTGAGCGGATCGCGATTGATGATGACGATGGCGCCGGTCTCATCGGCAGACGCAGATCCATGCTCGCCCAGGGCACAGGCAACGCTGTGTTTGCCGGTGGCGGACGCGGCACCCTGGTACCCGGTGGCGGACGCGGCACCCCGGTACCCGGTGGCGGACGCGGCACCCTGGTCCCCGGTGGCGGACGCGGCACCCTGGTCCCCGGTGGCGGACGCGGCACCCTGGTACCCGGTGGCGGACGCGGCACCCTGGTACCCGGTGGCGGACGCGGCACCCCGGTACCCGGTGGCGGACGCGGCACCCTGGTCCCCGGTGGCGGACGCCG
>NZ_JBNNWO010000010.1:157548-205542 GCF_050281105.1 Methylobacterium sp. NPDC080182 | reverse complement strand
GGCGGACGCGGCACCCTGGTCCCCGGTGGCGGACGCGGCACCCTGGTCCCCGGTGGCGGACGCGGCACCCTGGTACCCGGTGGCGGACGCGGCACCCCGGTACCCGGTGGCGGACGCGGCACCCTGGTACCCGGTGGCGTGCTCAGTGTTCTCAGGCTTCGCCTGATCAAACACCCACTTCACGGCACGGGAGACCATATCGCCAATGGACAGCTCGACGCCGAGCGTAATTTTGGCTGAGGCAACCTTCGTGTCTGCGGCATGCCTAGCGAGATCGCCGGACTGGCGAACTTCAAAGTACCGAGAAGTGGCCGGCGCGTAGTAGTCGAAGCAGTTAAGCGGATGCTCACAGGCATGGAAGCCGTTGCTGCACGCCTCGACCTTCCCCTCTACGGTGTAGGTCTTCCCGACTTCAAACTTGAAGCCGCGGCACGTCAGGTCGCGATTGAAGCCCTTGTACGAGGTGATGAAGGGCTCGTCGTCCTGATCAGGCACGACTGGAGCAGCCGCCTTCGCAGCCTTGCGGGTCTTGGCCATAATCAGGCAGCCTTCGCGGCGAGAGTGGGGAATTCGTCGGCGTCTGCGCCGTAGCGCGCGGCCTCTAGTTCGGCTTGCTCGGCAGCATCGATCTCAGCCTGAGCGGCATCCTCATCCAGGAAGCCATGGGCATGACCGTAGGCGTCAGCCTCGCAGTCGATCTCGTCGGTGAGGCGGAAGATGTCCTTGTAGACCGCATAGCCGTTCTCAAACTCGGCGACGGCATAGGGGGCGATGTCGAAGAGACCGCGCATGGCTCAGGCCTCCTCGTTGCCGAGGTAGCGAGCGAACGCCGGGATGGTCGGGAGGAGATAGAACAGAGCGCCGGTCAGAAAGGCGGCGGCGCCGAAGATGGGAACGAGGATCTGGGACACGGGGGCGTCTCCATCGCGTCTGGCGATGAAGAGACGATAGGCCCTGGCCTACTGACGTGTCAAGCGCTGATTAGGCCGCAGCCTATCAGAGGGTCGAAAATTTTCCGACTACCAATCCAATGATGGTGACATCCTCATAAAGCTCAGGGCGGATCGTCCGGGGGATGATGATCACGTCCTGGTATTCCGGCTCCGTCGAGCGCGGAACGAGCCGCACGCTCTCGCGCGTCACCTCAATCTCCTTGATGGTCAGCTCGACGAGGCCGCCGTCCCGGCTGCGCTGCACGACGGCGATATCCCCGGCCACAGGCGCCATGCGCGCCTCCCAATAAGGAACGGTCACCACAAAGTCGCCGTCGTGAACGTTACGTTTATTCATCGACGATCCGACCACCTTATATGCGGTCTGAGCCAAATCCGGATGTCGGCAAGGCACGTAAGGCACGGGCTCAGGCTCAACTTGCGGTGGAGCGTCGGGCAGAAACCATAATCCTGCCGCGACCGTTCCGACAACCGGAGCCAGCCTTACATCGTTCCTAACTTGTTCCGCTGTGGACGAGTGTGGACGGTCCAGCAAAATCTCATCCAGAGAGAGGCCGTTAGAGCGCGCGAGCTGCTGAAGCGTGCTCGCTTTCGGATCGTTGCCCTTGATGATCTGCTGAACGGCGGCCGCGTTCAGGCCCGCCGATAGCGACGCGCGCTTCATGTCGATCTCGCGCGCATCGAGAGCGCGCTTCAGCCTGTCGCGCCAATCAGTCATGCGCGTTACATCGCGAAAGGTCGGCCTATCGGCAATGCGGCCAGGGCCTATTGACACCGATAGGCTGCGGCCTATTATGGCGTTCATGTCCAGCGCCTCTGCAAAGTTTTTGGCCGAGATCAGGATAGCCGCGAGCCGGCTGAACCTGTCGCCGGCCACGCTTTGCCAGAAGGCAGTCAAGAACGGCCGGCTCGTCCGTCGTCTTGAGGAAGGACAGAGCGTCACCCTGAACACCGTCGAGAAGATCCGCGCCTTCGTGCGGGCCTCAGGCGAAGGAGCGGCGGCATGACCTTGCTTATCCTGAAAGCCTGGCTCGCGACGATGGCAATCGTCTCTGTCTGGTGTGTCTGCCGTTGGCGTCACATCGACAGCCCGGTCATTCCTGGCGCTGCCATCCTGATCCTATGCGGTGCCGTGAGGTA
Source organism: Methylobacterium sp. NPDC080182 (assembly GCF_050281105.1). Lineage (NCBI taxonomy): Bacteria > Pseudomonadati > Pseudomonadota > Alphaproteobacteria > Hyphomicrobiales > Methylobacteriaceae > Methylobacterium > Methylobacterium sp. NPDC080182. The sequence continues at coordinate 203,449 of NZ_JBNNWO010000010.1, read as the reverse complement.
CGCGCTGTGAGTGGGATGGAGAGCCCCGTCGCCGGCCAGCGGCTCGCCAGCTTCATCGACCGCATCCTCACGGTTCATCGGGAGCAGGATGAGCTGAACGGCGTCAAGAAAGAGATCTACGCCGAGGCTGCCGGCGAGGGGTTCGACAAGACGGCTATGGGTGCGCTCGTTCGCGAGCTGCGCAAGGCCGAGAAGGACAGCGGCAAGGCGGCTGAGCAGGCCGAGCTGCTGGACCTGTACCGCGACAGCTACCACCGCGCCGCCTCGCACGTAGGCGCGCACATACGCGAGGCGGCTGAGTGATGCCGGCCCTCGCTTCACCGGCTGCCGTCGAGGTCATTGAGGACGGGGCTCGCAAGACCCTGGACGTCGCTGCCATTCGCTACGGCGCCTTCGCCTCGGTGAGCCTGACCTTCGACCGGCGCTATCGCCGCGGCATCCAACTCACCCGTCGGCAGCTCCTTGACCACGCTCACCGCTGCTTGGCGGTGGCTGACCAGCTTTCGCAGGAGGCCTGAGAGATGTCTGGTGGTGGCCCCCTGCCTGTCCGCGAGTATCAGTCCGCCGATCAGTTGCGTCGAGACGCCGCTGCTTTGCGGGCTCGCATGTTCGCTCCGCGGCCCGCCCCGCCACCCGTCTCGAAGCCGCGGTTTGAGCCGCAGGTAAAGCGCGAGGGCTTCATCCCGCCGAAGCCCGCTGTCCCGCAGGACTTTAATGATCTGCCGGCGGGTCGGGCGGCCCGGCGCTCGGTCAAAAAGAACGCCTCGCATCCCATGGTCCGGTTGATGTCCCGAGTGGCCCGAGCCACCGGCATCACCGTCACGGACATCCGCTCGGATAGACGTCAGGCCAATGTCGTGAAGGCCCGGCAGATCCTGTTCTACGTCGCCAGGACGCTCACGACCTACAGCCTGCCCGAGATCGGTCGCCGCTCCGGCGGGAAGGACCATACGACGGTCCTCCATGGTGTACGCCGCGTTCAGGCGGTCGTGGATCGCCTGGATATCGAGCTGCCCAAGAGCCGTGTGGCGATGGCTAAGGTTCTTTGGGCTGCGGATTGGTCGGAGAGGTCGAAATGATCTCTTCGCCATCACTTACCATCCTTTTCGCCAGCGCGCGGGTTGCCGCCCGCACGTTCGCGATCTTGAAGGGCTTTGCGCAGGCTTGCCGGCCTGTACCGAGCCCCCTCCAAACTCAGCGCGTCGATGTAGTCCTGCCAGGACGGCGCGCGATTACGATCATCTGTACTGCGTTCCCCTCCGTTCGTGCTCATGGACGGTGCCTCCGTGTCGAGGGTCACTCAACACGGGATGGATCTGCCAATGGGCAAATTCTCTTTGCAGGTTTCGCAAATGGTCACGGCTGAGGTCACTCAGGCGAAGGCCCTGGCTGGCGCCTTGTTGCGCTGGGAAACTCGGGGACCGGGCGACACTGAGAACGCCATGCGTCGGCTCGCTCGCCGGCATGGCATTGAATACGGCCAGCTCTGGTCGCTGCGCTATCGCGCGCCGAAGCGGATCTGGGCGGATGTGCTCACCAAGATTGCGCTTGCCTACGAGGCTGAGCGGGATCGGCAACTACGGGCGCTCAAGCATGAAACCGAACTTACCGCGTCCATCGCCGCCGGGGCTGATCTCGATAGCGTGTCGAAGGCTCGCGCTGTTCTTCGACAGGCAGCGGATGCGGCTGATGTCGTGGTGGTCGAAGACCGGCAACGACTGAGAGGCCGCAATGCCTAACGCGTCCGGTTGGATCACCGCCAGCGATGTCGTCCGGATGCGCGAGCTTCGCGAATTGGACTTCACCAACACGCAGATCGCGCGGCTGACAGGATGCGGTCGCCATGCGGTCTATCGGCATCTGGGCCGGTCGAAGCGCCCGGATGCCCCGACCGACGAGCAGCGCCTTCGATGCGCTCGCCTGAAAGATCGGGCGCATCGGTATTCGGCCTTCGTCGAGAAGGCGGCTCGCTTCGGTGCGCCGCTCCTCGTCCCCCCGACATCCTTCTGACCCTCACAGCACGAGGCCCCATGGTCGCGTCATCCGCAATAGCTTTGCAGCACCGCCGCGCAGACGCAGCGAAGAAACGCGCTCGGGTGGATCGGGAGAGCCCGGTTCACATCGCGATCCTCGACTACCTGCGCGCGACGCTGCCTCACGGCTGGCGGGTGAAGCATACCCCGAACAAGCCCCGCAGCATGCAGCAGGGCCGCCGCGAGAAGCGCATGGGCGCCATCGCTGGCTGGCCTGATCTCGACATCATCGGACCCGCTGACTTCTCGCCGAGCATTTGGTTTCTGGAGGTCAAGCCGCCGATCGTGAAGGGCTTGAAGAAGGAAGGCCCTTCGGACGTCCAGCTCGACGTGCATGACGCCCTTGGAGACCTGGGCCATGCCGTGAAGGTCGTCCGCTCGGTAGAGGAAGCCCGTCAGGCCGTCCGAGACTGGCGTCTTCCCTCCAACGACATGCTGATCCGTGACACGTCGGGGAGGGCGGCATGAGCCAACTCCGCGTGCTGGACCTGTTTAGCGGTATCGGCGCTTTCAGCCTCGGCTTGCAGCGCGCAGGCATGCGCACCGTCGCCTTCTGCGAGATCGACGAATTCTGCCGGCGCGTGCTGGCGAAGCACTGGCCTGAGGTGCCCTGCTACGATGATATCTGCACGCTCACGGCGGCCCGACTCCGCGCAGATGGAATTGCCGCTGACGTGGTCTGTGGCGGGTTCCCCTGCCAGCCGTTCAGTACGGCTTCTCGAGGCCGTCGGGTCGCTACCGACTTCTGGCCAGAAATGGACCGGACAGTTGGAGAGCTTGAGCCCACCTACGTCGCCTTCGAAAACGTCTCCGAAGAGGCAATCGCCCACGCGGCGGAATGTCTGCGCCGCTACGGATACAGCACGTACCACTGCCGTATTTCAGCAGCTCAAGCAGGGGCGGACCATAAGAGAGATCGTTGGTGGGGCTGTGCATACCCCCACGACGAAAGCGAACTTCCTCGCCTCCTCAATGCAGAAGTGGCCCGCTTGCAGGAACTATGCAGCGGCCTTTGGGGAGCGGAGAATTACGCCCGAGCAATTCGAGTTCCTGATGGGCCTCCCGATCGGCTGGACCAAGCTCGACTGAAGGCCCTCGGCAACACGGTGCTGCCGGTCGTCCCGGAGATCCTCGGGCGATCAATCCTCGCGGCCCGAGCGGAGCGTCAGCGCATAGCACAATCTATCCCCGACCTTGAGGTAGCGGCATGAGCATGCATTCCCCGCAGCAGCAGGTCTTTGGCCTGCTCACCCCCGGGCTGATGCCGCCTGACGACGCCTTGCAGGCGCGCCAGCTCGCAGCGTCCGTCCCCGGCATGGCGCACTGGGCCGAGACCGGTCCCGAGGGTCGGACCTGCCGCGAATGCCTGCACTGGGGCAGCGGCAAGCGCTTCCGTCGCGAGGAGGGCCAGCTCTGCCCGCGCCGCTGCCGGCAGTTTAGCCGCTTGATGCAGGGCGCCGAAGGTCCCGGTGTTCCGCACGCGCAGGCATCCTGCCGGCACTTCAGCCTCCGCGATCCGGCGCCCGCCATTGAGCCGAAGCCGCGCAAGAAGTTGACGGACGAGGCCGAGGGATGAGCGCCTTCGATCGCCATCCTTGCTTCAAAGGCGGCGACATCGGCATCACCGCCATGGGCGTCGCCTGTCATCGCTTGAGTGACGTCCTGGCGGCATTCCCCGAAGCCGCTGAAGCTCGTCGCGCCCTCGGCGACCCCTTCATGCCTTCTCGCAACAGTGAAGCTCTGCGGATCCTCCGCGAGCTGCCGGCGCGGATGCAGCAGAAGATACTTGATGCAGACGCTGGCAAGCGCCCGGCGGCTTCGACGCGCACGAGGCGCCCATGAGGATCCCCGAGATAGCCGACCGTCTCCGCGAGGTCGCTGCTGAGCAGGGTCTTCCTGAGCTTGCGGGACTGGCTGACGAGCTTCGGCGCCGGCCGGCTCAGCGGGCTCCGGCCCGGTCGCGTCGCATGACGGATCAGATCGCCGCCGAGATCCGCCAGCTTCACTGCGAGGTCCCGCGCATGTCTCAAGCCGACATCGCGAAGGTCATCGGTGTGAACCAAGGCCGAGTTTCCGAAGTCCTCAAGGGGAAGCGCGCGTGAATAACCTCGACCTTTACACGCACTGCGCTCGCGAAGCTGTCGGGCTTCCGGAAGGCTGGACCGGCGTTATCTTCACGACGGTCGGTCACCCCAGCAACAGTCAGGGCGTGATGGTCCGCGGCGCTGTCTGCCCGCCGAAGACGCGCGGGCCGGACAAGGGCGGCCCCGCGTGGGCACGGCGTGATCGGGCGACGGAATGCGAGGTCTTCGTGTCGCGCGAGGCCTTCGCGAAAGCCCGCCAAGCCATTCCATTTCCTACACAATCCAACAAGGAGGCGTAGACCGCCATGGGTGAGATGCCTCTGTCAGGCCCGTATGCGCGTCTGCGCGACGAGATTGTTGAGTACGTCGATAGCGAACTTGCGTGGATGCCGGACGATGCGCCCGGCGATAGTCCGATCGAAAAGCTCTTCTACGTTGCCCTGTTGTCGTACTGCCGGTTCGGCGGCGGCCCACTCCACCGCGTGGCCATTCCCTGCAAGGACTGGCCGCTCGATCAGATACTGGCGGCCGAGGACCCCGGACGGATTGTCCTCGTTCCTCAAGCGCAGCTTGATGGCTGGCGCGTCGACTTTCTGATCTACGCTTGGGAGTTCGGCCGACTAAGCGGTCGGCCCCAATGGCGCCGGCTGATCGTCGAGTGCGACGGCCATAACTTTCACGAGCGGACGAAGGAGCAGGCTGCCAAGGATCGTGGTCGCGACCGCGAGTTTCAGATGCGCGGCTACACCATCCTGCGCTTCACCGGCTCCGAGCTGTACGCGAACCCGCTGAAGTGCGCGGGCGAGGTCGGCGACTGGATACAGATGGGGTGGTGATGTCAGACGACACCCTCATCGCCGACCTCATCGCCGCCGGCACCCCGCCGATGCTCGTCCAGCGCGTCGCCATGGAAGTGATGCGCGCCCAGCTTGAGCGCGAGGCGCTTGAGCGCCGCAAAGAGCAGGATCGGGAGCGTCAGTCGCGTCGCCGTCGCTTCGCGTCACGTGACGTCACGGGACTTCACGAACAGCCCGTGACAAACCGTGACGTCACGGCGGCCCCCGCCCCCGCCCTTGATGGTCGCCCCCCTCTCCCGACACCCACTCCCCCCACCCTTAATCCCTCCCCCGCCCCGGTTTCCGAGGCTGTCGCCTCGGCGCCGGCTGCCGCCGGCCCGAAGAGCGAGGGACGCGAACTGTCGACCTCGGATCGGATCTGGGTCGAGTTCCCGGCGATCCTGGCGGACATGGGCAAGCGATCGGAGGCCAGCGTCCGCAAGTGGCTGGGCAAACTGCTGGCGAAGTACGCCGCCGAGGACGTCTTCCAAGCGCTGAGCGCCACTGTCGCCAACGGAACTGGCGACCCGTTCGGCTACGCCATTCGGATCCTCAATCCGATCCGTCCGAAGTCCCGGCAGCCCCTGCGGCGTTCGGCTGCCGACTCGTGGGCCAGTGACGCCGCCGAAGCCCATCACGAACTCAACGGGGGTCGCCATGACGAACGCCCTTTCGACACTGACGCCGGGCCGCGGCATCGCTCCGGTAAGCCGGGCGGTCGCAGACCTTACGAGCCGGCTGCACAACAAGCTGGAGCCGATCCCTGGGGAGTGGCGACGCTGCGCCTTGTCGGCGGCGGCCGAGCCTAGCGCCGAGGAGCGGCAGGCCTTGGTCGAGCGTCGGCATCACCTCGACGAGCGGCTCCAGCCCTGCGACAGCGCCACGGTGTTGCGATCGGTCGGCCTGCTCCGCTCCGTCATGGCCGTGCCGAATGTGGATGAGGAGACGCGCAAGCTCCAGAAGGCTGCGTTTCTCATGACCCTGACGAAGTACCCAGGCTGGGCCGTGGAGGCCGCCTGTGCGCAGTTTTTAGCCGCCGATCAGGGGGAGGGGATCCATGCCCCCAAGCCCGGCGAGATCGCGGCCGTCTGCCGGCGCCTGATCGCGGACGCTCAGTACGAGCGCGCCAAGATCAACGCGGTCTTGGATGCCGAGATCTACGTGCCGCCGACCGACGCAGAGCGAGCCGAGGTATCCCGCCGCTTCGCCGAGATCGTGGCCGAGTTGTCGGAGGCGAGCGCTGGCAACCGAACCAGTGAAGCCGGCCTTGCTCACACTGACCGTCTTCAAGCTCTCTCCACCCTTAGAGAAGCCGAAGCCAAAGCGAAATCTCAAGAGACACGGGAGGATGTGGGATGAGTGAGCCAGTGTGCCCGCGACGCGGCAAATGGGTCGGCGGCTGCCGGTTTGAAGCTCGCTACGACTCTCGGTCACCGACGACGAAGAGCGTTCAATCCCAGCACGTCGACGACACGATCCGGGTGATTGAGGCGTCCAAGGCTCGCGACTACGTCCGCGACATCTGCGTCACATGCGGCCGGACGATTGAGCGCGATTTCGGCATCGGCGGCTTGGACCCATCGGAGATGCCGTATGAGGCCTAAGCACCCCTCCGGCCGCCCCATCCGCAAGCCGGAGAGGCGAGACTACAGCATGATAGCCCATCGCTATGTGGGCTTCCGCTGTCCGCGTCTCAACGAGCCTCCGATCCCTCGGATCACTCAGGCCACCGACATCCATGCCGTTGGCTTCATCGACCATCGTGCCGGCTACCTGCCCGGCTGGGAAGACAGTGCGAAGGGCGGCAAGCGATGAAGACGGTTCGCGGGTTCAACGCTAGCATCACGCCGACGCACATCGCGACGGTGCCTCTCCATAACGACGTGCCGCTGGCCGACGACGAGCGCGTCACGCCGCCTGAGATCGGGGAGGGCGAGGCTTGGTACGCGGTCACGGTGGCGCCTCGCGGCGAACGGCGCACGCTACTCAGCCTGAAGGATGTCGGCGTCCTCGGCTACGTGCCGATGGAGACGAAGTGGATTGAGACGGTCAAGCTCAAGCTGAAGCAGAAGCGCGAGACGCAGCGGCCGATCCTGCCCGGGTACGTTTTTCTGCGCGTGCCGGCCGACAGCGGCCTCTGGTACGACCTCAAGCGCAGTCACCGCGACGGGCGCAACGTTCACGGCATCGGCGGCGTCATCATGAACGACGGGCAGCCCTGTCGGATCTCGGCTCGGCTGCTGTGTCAGCTCGCCAGCGAGGAGCGGGACGGCTGGTTTGATGAGCGCCGCCGCCGCGCGCTGGAGATGGAGCGCAACCCCGAGCTGAGCGGGCCGCTTCTGCGGGCCGGCGAGCGGCTGAAGATCGTGGGCGGCGCTTTTGCGACCTACGAGGGGGAGGCAGAGGCCGACAGCACCAGCGATAGCGTGCGCGCCTTGGTTGAGATTTTCGGCCGCCCAACCATCATGACCGTATCGTTGGATCAGGTCGAGAACCTGTCCCGCGACGTTCAGCGCGACCCAGTTGGTGCGATGCCGATCCATCGTGCTGGTGAGATGTCGGGCCTGGCGCAGTCGCAGAACTCAGCGCCGATCGACTGGCAGGCCATTGAGGAGCGTCGCCGGAAGCGGATGGAGCACGCGATCTGGCAGCAGGCCCAGGCTCGGGAGTTGAAAAATCGCGCATGACTCTTGCAACCCGCACGAAAGTATGCCAGTTGCTATAACTGTTGCCCACAAGGTCGCAGAAGACAGGGGCAGCTTGGGCCGGCACCGGGTTGAGCCATAGCTCCCCTATGCCGCGCCGAAGTGCGAAGCGTCTCCGCTTTCCGCCGGATCGTCGCCATGCCCGAGACCCTTCCGGCCGACATCACGGCGGCGATCGCTGCTTTTGCTGAGGCGGCCCAGCGCCATGGCTGGGAAGCCGATCAGGGCTCTGCCCGCGATGCCGATGTCGCCGAGCGCGAGTATGCAGCTCGGCTCGCTGAGCTTCAAAAGGCTATCGGCCGGCTCGCTCGTAGCCGCAATGAGATGAAAGCGGCTTTAGAAGCGATCGAGGCCGGTCGCTGATAGACTTGCTATCGCAGTGACAGGGGTCTAAAACAGACGGGCCGAAGCGGTGCGCTAACACCAACTCCGGCCCTAACCACTCGAACCGCGCTAACGGTCACTGTGGCTGACTTCGTTTTCCTCACATATCGCTTTGCCGTCAAGGACCGCCATGCCGCTAGGCTTAGGCGGATGTCCCGCGACGTGAACCAAGTGTGGAACTGGTGCGGTGGCGCACAGGAGCACGCGCGCAGGGTCAATGGTCGCTGGCCTAATCTCGTTTCGCTTGGCAAAGGCCTGTCTGGACTTCGCGAGCACATTGCTCTGAAGTCCGACATTTTCCAAGCGGTCGCGGTCCACTGGTTGGAGTCCCGCGACAGGCATAAGAGGCGCCCGAAATGGCGCGTAAGCTTTGGCGGGCGCAGATCTCTTGGGTGGGTGCCTTTTCAGGCCGCCAGCCGCAATATCAGGGTCACGCGCGCCGGCATCCGGTTCGACAAGCGGATTTTCCGCATCTGGCAACACCGCGAGATCCCTGACGATATCCGTTCTGGGTCGTTCAATGAGGACGCGGACGGCCGCTGGTATCTCAATCTAGTTTGCCGCGTGGCTGCTGATCGGGCCTGCGGTGTTGGCGAAGTCGGCATAGACTTGGGTCTTAAAGATTTCGCCGCACTATCCGACGGCAGCAAGATTGCCAATCCGAGGCACGTTCGTAAGGCTGCCTCTGCTCTGGCAAAAGCGCAGCGCGCAGGCCGCAAACGGTTAGCACGCAGGATCCATAGGAAGGTCGCCGCTCAGCGTAGACACTTCCTACACACGGAAAGCACGCGCATCGCACGAACCTATCAGTTCGTCGCGGTGGGCGATGTGAACAGCGCCGGACTGGCGCGCACCAGAATGGCGAAATCCGTTTTGGACGCGGGCTGGTCCAGCTTCCGGCAGATGCTGTCGTACAAACTGGCGATGACGCCGGGCAGCAGATATGTGGAAGCCGACGAGCGCTACAGTACCCGGACCTGTTCTTGTTGCGGATCGCGCGCAGGGGCGCCGAGAGGCGTCGAGGGTTTGGGAGTGAGAAGCTGGGAATGCGAGGACTGCGGGACCCTGCACGACAGGGACACGAACGCGGCCCTCAACATCCTGGCTTCGGGGCGGAACATCGCCCTCCACGAGACGGGAAGCCGCCTCCACTAGGAGGTTGTGGATGTTACTCTGCGGCCCGTAGAGAGGCGGCAATCAGTGGATTTTGACGATCCGTCGAGCCTCCACTCTGATCTCGATTTCGACGTCCTCTCGGACGATTGGGATGAGGGCGAGGAAGAGATCGCCGACCTGAGGCGCAGGGTTCTAGCCGATGCCGAACTCTGATGCCGTCCTGACCTGGCTGTTCCTGCCGAGCCTGTTTGGCCTCGCTTGGGTCTGCGCAGGCTTCGACCTGATGACGGGAGCCAAGGCATGACCAACGCCCAGATGGCCAAGTGCTTCAACGAGTGGATGCGGCGCTTCATTGAGGAGCCTGCTCGCTTTGAACGGGAGTTCCAAACCGTCAGCGATTTCCTGTGCGATGAAAGCGACGGCAAGGAGCCGTCTTACGGCGAAGTGAGCGCGGCATACATGCGCGAACTCGCGAAGACCACGCCGGCTGCCTGACCATGTACGACATCGACCCGCCGAGCCCCGTCCTTCGCCTCAACGACCCTCGTAGAGCTACACAGCCCACGCTGAACGCCGATCGCCAGCATCTGGCCCAGCGTGAGCCCGTCCCAGTTTACATAAGCTACACGCTGACGATCAACGCGCAGCCCGACTGCACGGCTGAGGTCATCGGCCGGATCATTGATCGTTACCGCACCCTCGCCCAGCGCATCGACGCGCTCTGACACAAAACTAGTGTGATCTGCTGTGACCCCTCCGAACGCCGGTAAGGGGCGTCCGAAGGGCGTTCCGAACAAAAGCACTGCCTTATTGAAGGATGCGATCCTCAAGGCTGCGCAGGCTGCTGGCGGTGGCGGTGAAGAGGGGCTGGTCAACTACCTGACCGCGCAGGCCACCGAGACCCCGGCCGCGTTCATGTCGCTGCTGGGCAAGGTCCTCCCGATGCAGGTCGTCGGCGACGAGGACAACCCCGTTCAGCATCTGGTGAAGATCGAGCGTGTCGTCGTCCGTCCTCCAGATCGAGACGCCTGAGGTCTTCCTCCCGCTTCTCCAGCCCGCGCGCTACAAGGGCGCGCACGGAGGGCGCGGTTCTGGCAAATCGCATTTCTTCGCAGAGCTTCTGGTTGAGGAATGCCTCGTGCAGCCGACCCGAGCGGTCTGCGTGCGTGAGATCCAGAAATCGCTCACCCAGTCGGTGAAGCTGCTCGTCGAGGACAAGATCACGCGGCTGGGTGTCGCGTCGCGCTTCAACGTGATGGAGAAGTACATCGAGGTCGACAACGGCGGCCTCATCATCTTCCAGGGGATGCAGAACCACACGGCGGACTCGATTAAGTCGCTGGAGGGGTTCCGGATTGCCTGGGTCGAGGAGGCGCAGTCGCTGTCGCAGCGGTCGCTGGACCTGCTTCGCCCGACGCTGCGCACGCCCGGCTCTGAGTTGTGGTTCTCTTGGAACCCCTCGCTGGCGACCGACCCGGTGGACTTGCTGCTCAGGGGCGACACCGCGCCGCCGCGTAGCACGGTTATCGAAGCCAACTGGTCGGACAACCCTTGGCTCCCGCCGGAACTGATTGAGGAAAAGGATTACGACCAGCGCCGCGACCCCGACAAGTACGCCCACATCTGGCTTGGGCAGTACCAGCGGAACAGCGAGGCGCGGGTTTTTCGGAACTGGCGCACGGACGCCTTCGACACCCCGGCCGATGCCCGGTTCTTCCATGGGGCCGACTGGGGCTTCAGCGTCGACCCGACCGTGCTGGTGCGGTGCTACGTTGAGGGGCGCACCCTTTACGTTGACCGCGAGGTCTACAAGGTCGGGTGCGAGATCGACCGCACGCCGGCCCTGTTCGACAGCCTGGATCCCGAGGCGCCTGAGATTGCCCGCAAATGGCCGGTGAGGGCGGACAGCGCCCGGCCTGAGACCATCTCGTACATGCAGCGGCACGGCTACCCGCGGCTGGCCCCGGCCACCAAGGGCGCTGGCTCGGTTGAGGACGGCATCGAGTTCCTGAAGAGCTACGACATCGTCGTTCACCCGCGCTGCAAGCACCTCGTGGATGAGCTGACGCTGTACTCGTACAAGACCGACCCGCTGACTGGCGAGGTCTTGCCGGTTCTGGCCGACAAGAAGAACCACGTGATCGACGCTTTGCGGTACGCGGTCGAGACGCTTCGCAACGCGCTTCACCCCACGATCAGCCCTGAGTTGAAGGCGCTCGCCAAGCAGCCGCGCTCTGGCACATTCACCCGCACGCTCGGGATGCGCTGATGACCCGAGCCCAGCGACGCAATCGAGCCAAGGCCGCCGCTCAGGCTGCCGGGGTTACGCAGGACACCGCCCCCGAGGCCCGCAAGCCTCTTCAGATCGATCCTGTGCTCCGTGGGCGGGCGAAGACGCGTCGCGCGGCCCTCCAACCTGTGCAGCCGTTCTTAGCTGCCCAGCACCCGCCTGGAACGACCGGCGGCGACAAGAACCTCGCCATGGACGAGGCGCCCGGCGTCGGCGACTGGGCTCAGCAATCACTGGGCTCCTACCTCGGCATCTACGGCTACTTCCCCGGCTTCCCGCAGCTCGCCATCCAGTCGCAGATCCCCGAGATCCGCAGGATGGTGGAGATTATCGCGACCGAGTCGGTCAGGAAATTTATAAAGCTCCACGCGAGCGGTAAGGACAAGGCCGACAAGATCCGGCTCATCGAAGCCGACATGAAGCTGTTCCGCGTGCGGGACTGCTATCGCCGCATGCTGGAAGGCGACGGCTACATGGGCCGCGGGCATCTGCTCGTGGATCTCGGCGCTCAGACCGATGCGGAGTTGGCGACCCCGATTGGCGACGGCACCGACGCGGCGAGCAAGGCCAAGGTCGTCAAGGGCAAGCTTAAGGGCTTCAAGGTCGTCGAGGCGATGTGGGCGTACCCGAGCGGGTACAACTCGTCCGACCCGCTCGCCGAGGATTGGTACAAGCCCTCGCACTGGATCGTTCAGGGCAAGCGCGTTCACCGCACCCGGTTGCTGACCTTCGTTGGCCGCGAGGTGCCGGACCTACTCAAGCCCGCCTACAGCTTTGGCGGCATCTCGCTCAGCCAGCAGGTCAAGCCGACCGTCGACAACTGGCTTCGGACCCGGCAGTCCGTGTCCGACCTTGTCAACGCCTTCAGTGTCATGGTGCTGAAGACGAACATGGGGAACTCGCTCGGAGTGGCCGACGCTTCGGTCATTGACCGGGCTGAGCTGTTCAACGATCTCCGCGACAATCGCGGGCTGATGATCCTGAACAAGGACACGGAGGAGTTCGAGAACGTCTCGGCACAGATTGCCGGGCTCTCGGATCTTCAGGCGCAGAGCCAGGAGCACATGGCGGCGCTGCCGGGCATCCCGCTTGTCAAGTTCTTCGGCCTCCAGCCCAAAGGCCTGAACGCCTCCTCTGACGGCGAGATGCGCTCGTTCTTCGACTGGATCGCGTCTTACAACGAGCACGGCCGTCCGATCCTAGAGACGATGGTCAACTTCATCCAGCTCAACCGCTTCGGCGAGGTGGACCCGGAAATCACGATCGAGTTCGAGCCGCTTTGGTCCATGTCCGACAAGGAGCTGGCCGAGGTGCGGAAGATCGAGGCCGAGACCGCTCAGGTTTACGCGGACACGGGGGTAATCCTGCCGAATGAGGAGCGTAAGCGCCTCGCGGACGATCCCGAGAGCATGTACCACGGCTTGGACCCCGATCTTGAGATTGAGCCGCCAGACGATGGCGACGACCTCGGCGAGGAAGGCGTCGGCAGCCGCTTCCAAGCCGATGATCCGACTGACGACACTACCGCCGACCGCGTGACTGGGCTATTTGATCGGGTCCAAAAGGCACGTGGCGGGATGCGGCGTGATCGATTTCACCCTTGAGGAGGTGCTGGAGCTTGCCCGACAGGCCGAGCTTCAGAAGCGGGTTGAGGCGGACGGCGTGAAGGCGCCAGAACCTGAGCCGGTGACCTTGCCGGAGGATCTTCGTGGCAAGCTCGGTGAGGCAGAAGCCGAAGGGGACAGTGCTCCGGCCGGTACACCCGAACAGCGGGATTGAGGCTGAGTACCGCCGCCGGCTAGTCGCCCTGATCGCCGAGATGGACCGCTCGGTCGGTTACTGGCTAAAAGCGGCGTACCGCAAAAATGCCCCTGAGATGGCTCAGGACGAGCTTCCGGCCGAAACCCTGCGCCGGGCCATCCGAGCCCTCACGCGCCGTTGGCAGGCCAAATTCAACGATCTGGCGGGGGATCTGGCGGCGTACTTCGCGCAGTCAGTGAGCCAGCGGTCTGATGCGGCTCTGAAGGCGGCGCTCAAAAAGGGCGGGTTCACGGTCGAGTGGACCATGACTCGTGCGCAACGGGATGTGGTCAACTCGGTGGTCCACGAGAACGTCTCGCTGATCAAGAGCATCGCGCAGCAGCACCTCTCCAAGGTCGAGGGCATCGTCATGAGGTCGGTGGCCACGGGCCGCGACCTTGGGCAACTAACTAAGGACCTTCAGGAGCAATTCGGGGTCACGAAGCGTCGGGCTCAGTTCATAGCCCAGTCCCAGAACCAGATGGCGACCGCCGCACTGACGCGGGCACGTCAGTTGGAAATTGGGGTCACGGAAGCGGTTTGGGTGCATTCGTCCGGTGGGAAGAAGCCGCGTCGTTCGCATGTAACCAACAACGGCAAGACCTACGACGTGAACAAAGGCTGGTACGACCCGGACGAGAAGGTGTGGACCTTTCCCGGCGTGCTGCCGCGATGCCGCTGCGTGAGCAAGGCGGTCATACCCGGCTTCGGCTGAGCTTCGCGGCCGGGCATAACTCGGCTGCACAACTATGCTCCTCTCTGCCGACACAAAAGTCCGGCTCGCGCTGGACCGCGCCGCCGTGCAGGAGTCCTTCCGAACGAAGGACAACGACGGCCACCTTCACGTGTCGGCCACACCGATCACGAAGGCCACCGTCAACCCCTATTTTGGGCAGGAGATCGTAAACTGGCGCGAACTCGGGCTCCAGCCTGACCGCGTCTACAAGCTCTACCGCGATCCTGCCGAGTTGGAGAAGGCGGCCAAGTCGTTCAACGGCAAGCCGCTTCTGCTCGGGCATCGCGAGATCGATGCCTCCGCTCACCACTACGAGGGCACGGTCGGTTGTGTGACCGGCGTCTACTGGGACGCCCCGTACCTGATGGCTGCGCTCGACGTGTGGCCTGGCGAGGCAATCGACGGGATTGAGAGCGAGGAAGCCGCCGAGCTTTCCGCCGCCTACAGGTACAAAGCCCTCATGGAGCCTGGGGTTAGCCCCGATGGCGAGAGTTTCGATGGCCGGATGACCGCCATCGACGGGAACCACGTAGCCCTCGTTCCACGGGGTCGCGCTGGAAGAGACGTCGTCGTTCGTGACGCCGCACTGTGGGACTTTTCAAAGGGTATCACCATGCAGAGCAAGCCGACCCTGGCTGCCGCCCAGACGCAGGGCGCGCTTGCCGTCTACCTCAAGCCCAAGATGGCGAAGGACGCGAGCATTGACCTCGCCCCGATCGTCGCGGGCGTGACCCGTAAGAACTTCAAGTCCCAGGTGCCGGCCATCGTGCTCGGCGTGATGAAGGCGACCAAGGGCAAGCTCGCCCAGGATGCCGACATTGAGGACGTCGCCGAGGTCATTGAGGCCCTGGCCGAGATCCTGCCGCCTGAGCAGGAGGCCGAGGTCAAGGAAGCCGTTGAGGGCGCCGAGGGTGGCGAGGTCAACGACGACGAGGATGATGCCGAGCTGCGCGCCATGCTCAAGGCCAAGGGCCTGTCGGACGAAGAGATCGACCGGATCTGCGCGATGACCGCCACCCCGGCGGCTGCCGCGGACGAGAAGGACGACGACAAGAAGGACAAGGCCATGGACGCCGCGATGGTTGCCGCTCGCATCCGCGAGGCCACCAAGGGCATGGTTTCCAAGACCGCCATGGACGCCGAGATCGCTCGCGCCCGTGCGGACGCCATCGCCGCCACCACCGCGCACATCAATGGCATTGCCGATGCCCGTCGCCGCGTCGCCCCGTGGGTCGGCGAACTCGCCATGGACTTCGACAGCATTGAGGCCGTGGAGCGCAAGGCCTGCGACGTGCTCGGCATCGCCCACAAGGGCAAGCACGCTGACGCCCTGATGGACATCATCTCGGCCCGTCCGAAGGCCGGTGAGCGCTCCCGTGAGGCCGCACCCCGCACCGCCATGGATGCCGCCGCCGCCACGAGCGTCAGCGAGCGCTTTGGCATTTCCCGCATCGGTCACGCCGCCTGATCGGCGCTCTGAACAGGAGACGAGACCATGAGCTTCCCCGCTTCCATCAACTACCAGCCGGCACCGGGTGTCGAAGGCGATTTCGCCGACGCGACCTGGGACCGGCACTCGGTGATCGCCGGCCCCGGCGGCCTCGTCGTCGGCCCGGCCGGCGCCCTGATCGGCCGCTTCTGCTGGGCGACCGCCCCGAACGACCCGAATGGCACGCCGACCAGCGTGACCAACTCGGGCACGGGCGCGCCGACCGGCTTCCTGCATCGTCACCAGCAGGGCCTGATCACGACCTTCCTCGCCGAGTCCGGGATGATGATCCCGCCCGGCTTCCAGGTCGCCCTCATGAAGAGCGGCGCCTACTGGGGCAAGAACCGCGGCTCTGCCGCTACCGCTGTCGGTCAGAAGGTGTTCGCCAACAACACTGACGGTGGTCTCTCGACGGCTGCGGCCGGTGCGCCCGTTGCCGGTTCCACCGAGACCAAGTGGATCTGCCACTCGGTCGCTGCCGTGGGCGAAGTCTTCAAATTCTCGTCTGTGCCGAACGGCTGACGGGCGGACCCAGACGGAGAATAACCATGAACCTTCAGGAAGCACGCACTCAGTTTCTCGCCGATCAGCCCTTCCTCGCTGAGAAGGGTTTCCATCTCAAGGGCGTGGCGATGTACGCCACCCCCGAGATGAAGACCGACTACTCCATCGCCATGGATGCCCTTCCGGTGCTCCAGACGGTGGCGAGCGGTGGCATTCCGGCGCTGCTGACCACCACGATCGACCCCGATGTGATCCGGGTCCGGTTCGTCCCCAACAAGGCCGCCGAGATTTTCGGCGAGCAGCAGAAGGGCAACTGGCTTCAGGACACCATCGCGTTCAGCGTGCTGGAGCACGTTGGTGAGGTGTCGAGCTACGACGACTATTCCAACAACGGAATGGTCAACGTCAACATGAACTGGCCGATGCGCCAGAACTACCTCTATCAGGTGATGTCCGAGTACGGCGAGCGCGAAGTGGAGCGTTCGGCGCTGGCGGGCCTCAATCTGGTTGCGGAGAAGGACAACGCCGCGGCCGATATTATGGGCCGGTTCGAGAACGCCATCTACTTCTTCGGCGTTCAGGGCCTCCAGAACTACGGCCTGCTGAATGACCCGATCCTCGGCGCCCCGCTGACCCCGGCGACCAAGGCGGCGGGCGGCACGACCTGGCAGACCACGGGCGGCGCTCCGAATGCGACCGCCAACGAGGTCTACAACGACGTGTACGCGCTGTTCACGCAGCTCGTCACCCAGACGGCGGGTTACGTCACCGCAGAGGACGAACTGATCCTCGCTCTGTCGCCGGGTGTCTCGACCGCGCTGGGCTACATCAACTCGTTCGGCCTGAAGACCCGTACCGCGCTGCTGGAGGAGTTCCCGCGGCTAAAGATCGTCACGGCGGTCCAGTACGGGAAGCAGTCGGCTGGGTTCCCGCAGGGCATGGCGGCCGGCAACTTCATGCAGCTCATCGCCAAGACGGTGGACGGGCAGCCGACCGGCTTCTGCGCCTACAGCGAGAAGATGCGTCAGCACAACCTCGTCACCGACACGACCGCCTACAAGAAGAAGTGGTCGGGCGGCGCCTGGGGCGCGGTGATCCGTCAGCCCTACGCCATCGCCTCCATGGTGGGCATCTAACATGGCTCAGCCCGAACGTCAGCAGTCCTCGGCGCCCATCGGTTCGGCGCCGAGCAACACCGTCCATTCCGCCCGAGAGGTGGTCTCGGTCGCGTGCAAGATGCCCAACGGGCTGATCCTGCGCGGACTGGACCGCACCATCGTTCAGGAACTCGTGCAGGGCGGCGGTGTCCGCGATGTCGAGTGCTACGTCCCGAACGGCGAGCAGGTCGTTCTGGGCGGCACTGCTGCCCGCTATGGCGATCCGCGCCCGCCGCTGCTGACCGCCAGCGGCTACCGCATCACGCCCAACGTGCCCAAGAAGCTCTGGGACGACTGGTACGCCGCCAACAAGGCGTCGGACCTCGTCAAGAACCGGATCATCTTCGCGCACACCGACCACGCCAGCGTCGAGAAGTTCGGCCGCGAGCACGACCACGTCGTGACCGGGCTTGAAGGCATCGACCCGAAGAACCCCCAGAAGCACGTTCGCGGCATCGCGCCCGCAGAGCGTCCCGCCAAGTAGCAGGAGCACGACAATGGCTGACACGGTGAAAGTGGGTTGCCGCATCCCGAGCGGCCTGCGTCTGCGCGTCTCCGACTGGGTCAAGGCCCCGGACGGCGAGATGATCCTGAAAGAGGTCGCCATGTACGACCTCGCCGGCAGCGGGGCGCACAGCGCCCAGCCCGGCAGCATGGACGCCGAGGGCGACGCCACCTATACGGAGATCCCGGCCGACCACTTCGAGAAGTGGATGGAGATGAACAAGGACTCCGACCTCGTCACGTCGGGCGCCGTGTTCAAAGGCCGCTCCAACGCCAAGGTGGCGAGCGCCGCTCCGGCCGATCCTGTTCAGGATGAGGCCGACCGCCAGACTGCTGCTCGTGAAGCTGCGGAGAAGGCGAATGGCAAGGCCGACGACAGCAAACCGGCCACCGCGGCGATCCCTGCATCCTCGCCGGCAACCAGCGGCAAGGACGACACCGCGGCTGCCAAGCCCGCGACCAAGGACCCGAAGGCGTCCTGAGGCATCCTAGGGGCATAGGGCCATGGGGGCGATAGCGACCTTCGACTATCAGGCGTGGAAGGCTCGCTATCCCGAGTTCAACACGGTCTCGCAGCCCCTAGCGACCGCCTACTTCAATGAGGCGACGCTGTACCTGCGGAACGATGGCTCGGGGCCGGTGCAGGATGCGGGGCAGCAGCTCGTGCTGCTCAACATGCTGACCTCGCACATTGCGAAGCTCAACGCGCTGAACGACGATGGGTCGTCTGCTTCTGGCATTGTTGGGCCTATCACCGCCGCGTCGGAAGGCTCGGTATCGGTGACGAGCGGGCTGGTGGTCGAGGCTATCACGGCTGGCTGGTTCCAGCAGACGCCGTATGGCTACAGTTTCTGGAATGCTACGGCGCCCTATCGCTCCATGCGGTACGTTCCGAGCCGCAGGGCCTACAGCACTGGATATGGCGGCTACGGGCGGGTGTGGTGATGCAGGCCTGCAAGTCGTGTCGGCATTGGTCCGAAGAGGCCCCTTCCCCGGCCCGCCGGTTCGGAGAAGGCTTCCGCTACTGCCGGCGAATTGACTTCGCCTATCAGCAGGCGTGGCCTCGCCCGATCCCGCCGCTCGCGACCCTGCAAGACGATGGGGGTGACGACGCCTCGCTCGTTACCCTAGCTGATTTCGGCTGCGTCCTTCACGAGGTTCACGCCGAGACAGTCCGCGAGGATGACGGCGCCTGATGGTAGCCATCAAAGGCGGATCCGCCCTTGAGAAGCGCCTCGCTGAACTGGCGACCAAGGTCACGAAGCCCGCGAACCTGAGCGTCGGCTTCCTGCAGAACAGCACCTACCCCGACGGCACGTCCGTCCCGATGGTTGCTGCGATCCAGGAGTTCGGCGCGGCAGCCCGGAAAATCCCGCCCCGCCCGTTCTTCCGCAACATGATCGCGGCCAAGAGCCCTGGCTGGGGCGACGCCATCGCCGATCTGCTCAAGGCCAACGACTACGACGCTACGCGCACGATGCAGCAGACGGGCGCCGGCATCAAAGGGCAGTTGCAGCAGTCGATCGTAGACACGAACGCGCCGGCCCTCTCGCCCGCCACTGTGGCGCGCAAGGGCTCGGAGAAGCCCCTGGTCGATACCGGTCACATGCTCAACAGCGTGGACTTCAAGGTCGAGTAGCCAATGCCCGGCCTGAACCTGCGCAACATCGCCAACAGCGCGATCCAAGGGCTGAACCCGAACGTCACCGCCACGATCCGCCGAGCCGGGACCTACACGACTGACGCTAGCGGCAAGCGCACCCCGACGTTCACTGAGATCACCGTCCCTGTCCAGATCCAGCCCATCACCACGGGCGACATGCAGAAGCTGGACAACCTGAACATTCAGGGCGTCCACCGCGCCATCTATGTCAGCGCCGAGGTCGAGGCCATGATCCGCGTCGACAAGAAGGGCGGCGATCAGATCGTGTTCCCGCAGGGCGTGATGCCCGAGGACAACGACAACACCACTCGCTGGATCGTGTCGGCCGTGCTGGAGGTCTACCAAAGCGGCTGGCGCAAGGTCGCGATCACCCTGCAGAACAGCTACTCGCAGTGATCCCCGGCCTTCTGCCGGTCCCGAGCCGCGTCGACATACAGACGGCTCTGCGATCGGTCCTGCTTCAGATCCTGCCCGATGGCGTCGAGGTCATCGCCGGCCAGGACAACAACGTCCCCGAGCCCACGGGCGACTTCGTCACCATGACCGTGCTCCGACAGGAGCGGCTGGCGACCAACATCGTAGCTTACGAGGACTGCGCGTTCACGGGCTCTATCGCTGGTCGCATCCTGACGCCGACCAGTATCCGGTTCGGCAACCTCAATGTCGGGCGAGTCGTCTTCGGAACCGGCGCGGCCGTCGCGCCGACGATCACCATCGTCAACCCGGATGGTACGGCAACGCTCTCGCAGCCTCTGGCGGTCGCAGCTAGGCCGATGGCCTCCGGCGTGAAGGGGCTTAAGCAGAAGACCCGCTTCGTCTTCCAGTTGGACATCCACTGCGACGACGACGATCACTCCTCGGACATGGGGCAGGTCATCTCCACCATGCTCCGCGACGATGCTGGGATCCGCCTATTCGCGGCGACCGGCATTGCAGTCACCCCGCTTTACGCCGACGACCCTCGGCAGATGCCCTTCGTCAACGCCGAACAGCAGTACGAAGATCGCTTCGTGGTCGAGTGCCACTTGCAAGCCGACCAAGTCATCACCCCGCCGCAAGAGTTCATGGACCGCGTCGACCCAGAGCGGATCCCGGCCGACATCTTCTTCGCCGCCTGAGGACGCAGCATGACGACCATTCCCGCATCCCAGATCGTCAGGATCCTCCCGCAGGTCCTGAACGGCGGCGGCGATCCGCTTGCCTTTAACGGTCTGTTCCTGACCAAGAACGCCCGCGTGCCAACTATCAACGGGGCCAGCGGCGGCGTGTTGTCGTTCCCGAACGATGGCTCGTCCGTGGCGTCCTATTTTGGCGGCACCTCGGCTGAGGCGACTGAGGCCAACGTCTACTTCCTCGGCCCGGACACCTCGACCAAGAAGGCCGAGAATGTCCTCTTCGCCCGCTTCCCGGCTTCGGCTATCGCGGCGTTCCTGCGCGGCGGAAATGTCACGACGCTGACCCTCGCCCAGCTTCAGGCACTCTCGGGCACGCTGTCAGTCGTCATCGACGGCTACGCCCGCTCGGCCTCGGGCCTCAACCTGTCGGCCGCCACGAGCTACACCGCTGCAGCTTCGCTGATCCAAGCCGGGCTCAACGCCTCGCAGCCGGTCGCGGCCTCGGTCACGGGCGCCATCGCGGCCGGGCCGTCCGTCGCCATCACCGGTTCGATCGCCGGCAATGTGCTGACCGTCAACAGCGTGACCAGCGGCACCATCGTGCCCGGTACGGTGCTGAGCGGGTCGGGCGTCACCGCTGGGACCGCCGTCACCAATCAGCTCTCGGGCGCACAGGGCGGCGTCGGCACCTATGCGGTGTCCGCGTCCCAGATCGTGCCGAATGGCTCTCTGACGGGCTCCTACGGCGTTCTGACAGTCACTGCGGTGGCAAACGGCACGCTGTCGGTCGGTCAGGCCTTGTCGGGCTCGGGCGTGACCACGGGGACGGTTATCACCGGCCTCGGCACCGGCACGGGCCTCGCGGGCACCTACTACGTCACCCCGAGCCAGACGGCTGCGAGCGGCACGATCACGGCGGCGTCTACGCCCGTGACCGTGGCCTTCGACAGCCAGTCGGGCGGCTTCGTCATCACGTCGGGCATCACGGGCGCGCCCTCGACCATGGCCTATGCCACGGGCTCGCTGGCTGACAGCCTGTTCCTGTCGCAGGCGACTGGCGCGATCCTTTCCCAGGGCTCGGACGCCATGACGCCGGGCGACTTCATGACGGCGCTGACGCAGCTCACCCAGAACTGGGTGTCGTTCACGACGCTGTTCGACCCCGATGGTGGTCTGACCGGCACCAACATCCAGAAGCTGCTCTTCTCGACCTGGAACAACGCCCAGAACAACCGCTACGTCTACGTCGCGTGGGACCACGATCTCGCCCCGACGACCGTCGTGCCGGCGACCACGTCGCTGGGCTATCTTCTCCAGACGACGAACCTGTCGGGCACCGCCCCGATCTGGGAGCCGGACAACCGGCACGGCGCGGCCTTCATGATGGGCTATATCGCCTCGCTGGACTTCGACGGCTTCAACGGCCGGACGACCGCGGCTTTCCGCAGCCAGACTGGCCTCGTGGCCGGCGTGAGCAATGCCACCATTGCCTCGAACCTCGCCGGCTCGCCGCAGGTCGCCGGCAGCTACGGCAACGGCTACAACTTCTATGGCGCCTATGCCACGGCCAACCAGGGCTTCACGTTCCTGAACCGCGGCACGATCTCGGGCCGGTTCCAGTGGCTGGACAGCTACGTAAACCAGATCTGGATCAACAACCAGCTCCAGCTCGCCTTCATGAACCTGCTCACGCAGGTCAACAGCATCCCGTACAACACGGACGGCGATGCACTGATCGAGGCGGCCGCGCTGGATCCGATCACGGCGGCCATCAACTTCGGCGCTATCCGTGCGGGCGTGCCGCTGTCGAACGCGCAGCGTGCCGAGGTCAAGGCCATGGCGGGGCTCGATATCGCCAGCACCCTGACGCAGCGCGGCTGGTACTTCCAGTCGCTGGCCGCCACCGCCTCGACGCAGACCCGCCAGGGTCGCGTCAGCCCGCCCGTGCGGCTCTTTTACATGGATGGCCAGTCTGTCCAGGCCCTCACCGTCCCCTCCGTCATGATCCAGTGATCGCCACGATCTAGGAGCTTTAGACCATGTCGATCACCTCCGCGAACGCGGTCCTGTATCTCGGCGTCACCGGCCTGTTCCCGACGCCGCAGAAGATCCAGGGTTTCGCCACCGACGACATCTACGACACCGAGGCGCTTGAGGTCGGCGACACCATGATGGGTGTTGACGGCTTCCTGTCGGGCGGCTTCGTCTATAATCCCGTGATCCAAGGCTACAGCATCATGGCTGACAGCCCCTCGGCGGACTTCTTCGATAGCTGGGTCGGCGCCGAGCGCCTGATCAACGACAAGTACCCTGCGTTCGGAACGATCTTCCTTCAAGGCACTGGCCGCAAGTACGCGATGACGAAGGGCTTCCTCGTCACCGCCCCCGTGCTGCCGGATGCGAAGAAGCTCCTCCAGCCGCGGAAGTTCACCATCCGGTGGGAGCGCGTGCTCCCGGCGCCGGTCTGAGGCCTGACGCATGGCACGCCGTGAAATCAGGGTCACAATTAAGGCCCAGCCTACCGTGGACGCGGAAGGCCGCGTGATCTCAGCCGTTCCTCTGCGAGATGAGGGCAAGACCTTCCTCCTGACCGAGATGTCCGCAGCTCGGGCCGAGGATTGGGCGATGCGGGCTCTGCTCGCGCTGACCACCTCTGGCGCCGAGCTGCCCGACGATGTGCAGGGCGCCGGCATGGCCGGTCTCGCAGTGATGGGCGTCCAGGCGCTTCAGGGCCTCAAGTACGATGAGGTCAAGCCGCTGATGGATGAGATGTTCGCCTGCGTGCAGATCTGTCCGGATCCGAAGAACCCGAACGTGGTGCGCGCCCTGGTTGAGGACGATATCGAAGAGGTCTCGACGCGTCTCCGGCTGCGAAAGGAGATCCTTGACCTCCACGTGGGTTTTTCGCTGCCCGGCGCCCCGTCGATGTCGGCTCAGTCGGCGACGCCGGGCGCCCTAGCGGATGGCGTGATTACCCGAACGTCCCCCGCACGATAGGCGTCATCCGGAACGCCAAGGCGGCCACGCTGCACGAGCTGCAGACCGTCTACGGCATCAAAGACGCCTACGACATGATCGAAATGATCCAGATCGACGCGCAAAATCAGCGCGTGATGGCGCCGAAGCAGGGCTAGCCTATGGCCACCGTCATCGACAGCCTGATCGTCTCGCTGGGCCTCGACCCGTCTGGCTTCACCAAGGGACAGAAGGAAGCCGCCGCCTCCATCGCCAAGACGCGCGAGCAGGCGCAGAAGCACGGCGCGGGCATCGAGAAGAGCATGGACGGCGCGGCTGAGGCCGTGGACCGCCTCGCTCGCAACGCTCTCAAGCTGTTCGCGGTCTTCACAGCCGGCCGGGCGATCAAGGATTTCGTCGCTGACGTGACCTCGGCGGACGCGGCTCTCGGGCGGCTCGCCAAGTCGGTCGGCTCCACCCCCGACGTGATCTCGTCGCTCGGCAACGCGGTCGCACGCAACGGCGGCTCGGCCACTGCCGCGGCAGGCTCGTTTGAGCGGCTGGCCGACAGCATCAACGAGATCAAGGTCACCGGCAACTCGTCGATCCTGCCGTTCCTTTACCGGCTCCAGGGCCTGGGCGGGAAGCAGATCAACCTCAACAAGGAGCTGTCGGAGACGTTCGGCGATCTGGCTGAGAACGCCAAGAACATCGCCGACAAGTCGGGCGTACCCTTCGCCACCTATTTGCTGAAGCAGGCTGGAGTTGATCGCGATACCGCCGCCCTGCTGGTTAAAGGGCGTGAGGCTTACAACAAGGCGCTGGCCGAGAGCCGCCGGATCGGCATCGTCCGCAAAGAAGACACTGAGGCCGCCCAGAAGCTTGAGACCTCGCTGGAGAGCCTGCGGCAGACTTCAGAGGGTTTCGGTCGCACGATCCTGACGGCCATCACGCCGACCGTCACCGACCTCATTGAGCGGATGCGGGAGTGGGTCACCGCCAACCAGGATTGGATCAAGACCGAGATCGTCGCCAAGGTCCGCGAGTTTGCGGACTGGCTGAAGAGCATCGATTGGAACTCAATCCTTTCCGGGATCCGCGGGTTCATCAGAGGCGCCGACGACGCAGCCAAGGCGGTCGGTGGCTGGAAGGTCGTAGCAGAGGCGTTCTTCGCGCTCTGGGCCGCGAGCAAGATGGCGGCGCTGTTCGCCCCGCTGCTGCTGCAGATCGCTGGCGTGCGGCTCGCCCTGCTGGGCCTCGGTCCATTTGGCGCTGCGCTCCTTGGGCTTGGGGCGCTGGGTGGCGCTGCCGCACTCGCTACAGCGGATCAACTGCCGAAGGTTCTCGGACGCGACGGCGCTGCTGGTGTTGATCCGGCGACCGGAGGCGCCACCGAGCGCCCGACCATGGACCTGTATGGCCGCGAGGGTGGGGCCCGCCCTTGGCTGCGTCGGCAGTGGAACCGAACGAAGAGTTTCTTCGGTGGCGGCGACGGAGTGCATCGGCGCGCATCGCTGAAGCCGTATAGTGGGAAGTCTGGCGTCGGGAGCTGGTGGACGCCCGAGCGACAGCAGCATGCTATTGATCGGCTGAAGGCCGGCGGCGTGTCGGAGATTGGCGCGCGTGCGCTTGTCGCACGGTGGGCTGCTGTCGAAGCCCCTCAGGGTCCAGCATCCGTAAACCCGAAGAGCGGCGCCTTTGGCATCGGCCAGTGGCTCGGCTCGCGCAAGCCCGGTATCAACGGCAACACCGACTTTGACGCGCAGATCGACTATGCGCTGAAGGAGCTGAAAGGTCCCGAAGGGAAGGCGCTACGGCAGCTCAACAGTGCGCAGACCAATGCCGAGGCTGCTACGGGCGCTTCGATGTTTGAGCGCGCGGAGAACTATAACCCGAGGACCGGACAGGACGACTGGACCGGGAAGACGGCCGCCGCCATGGACAAGCTCGTCGGCGCAACGAAGCAGGCTGCGACGGGCGGCAAGGACGACGGCTCACCGGAGCCAACCGACGGCAAGGGCGTGAACGGCGACCTGATGCGAGTCATCAAGCGCGCTCAGGAGATCTCGGAGGTCAAGTTCCACGTTCACGAAGGACTGCGCTCCGTGGAAAGGCAAGCCGATATGGTGCGCCGAGGCTGGTCCAAGACTATGAACAGCAAGCACCTCACAGGCCGCGCCGTGGATCTGCGCGCCGATGGGGATCCCGCGGTTGGCAATCTTGACGCCGCGAAGTATGCCAAGATCAACGAGGCGATCGGCAAGGCGTCGAAGGAAGCCGGCGTGCCCGTCGAGTGGGGCGGCAACTGGAAGGGGTTCAAGGATATTCCCCACTTCCAGCTCCCGGACGACTACAAGTCGAACGCGGCGCCCTACGGCGGAGACCCGGCGAAGGTCTCGGCACTTCAGGCTCAGAAGGCCGGCGCAATGGCTGCGATTGATCAAGCCCGCGCGGCTCAGGCTGCCACGGTTTCGAACACGGCCAACGACAACCGCTCTACCTCCAGCGTCGAGAACAACATCGGGGCCATCCACATCCAGACGGCCGCGACCGACGCCAGTGGGATCGCCCGGGATATTAAGCCTGCGCTTCAGCGGCATGCCTTCGCGGCTGCTGCGAACTACGCGAGGGCCTGACTCCTACTCAGCGTGCGCCCGAAGCGACCGGGTGGTGCAGCGATGCCACTCAAAGTCGGCCCGGCCTTGCCCGCGCTTGCCGTAGCACCAACCGATCTTGTTAAGATCCTGGCCAATGTCGGTGCGACGATAGCAGGCGGCATCGGCATCGGGACTGCCCCGACACTCTTGGTCCGCCACATCATAAGCCGAGATCATCGACTTCACGTCTGGACTGATCTGCGACGAGGCAGAAGAGGCGAGCGCGCACAGCGCTACGGCAGCGAGCAACCGGTTCATCACAAAAAAATGGTTCGCGTCTTCGCGTCCGTCGAGGGGAACGGAACTGGAACGTGCCTGAACTCGTGAACGTCCCTGATGTCGACGGCGTCCCGGCGGTCGCTTTTGCGGGCGGCGTCGGTGCCGGCATTGCCCTCGTCGCCGCAGATGCTCTCGGCCTGCCGCTGTTCGGCTCCCTCGGCACGCAGTGGGGCATCTTCCGTCAGGGTCGCCCCGTCGTCGTCTGTGACAACGTCGCCGCGTTCGACCACAAGGCGGACTGGGCGATCTCAGATTATCCCGTCGAGGGCGGTCAGTTCGAGAGCTACAACAAGGTCACGATCCCCTACGATGTCCGGCTGGTGTTCACGGCCGGCGGCTCGGAAGCCAACCGCACGGCCCTCCTGAACAGCCTGCGCGGTATCGTCGGCGACCTAAATTTCTACGACGCGGTCAGCCCCGAGGCCGTCTACACGCCGGTCAATCTGGTCCACCTTGACTACCGGCGGACGGCGCAGAACGGCTTGGGCCTTCTCGTCGTCTCCGTCTGGTGCCGGCAGGTTCGGCAGGTCGCCTCCAGTCAGACGGGCGCGGCTGGCGGCGCGGATGCGAGTGGGACCGACACGCCGAGCGCGAATGGCGGCGTCGGTGAGACCGCCAGCCCCTCCGGGGCCGACCAGACGAACAGCGGAGCCGTTCAGGCGACCGATATCGGCTCGCAGCCCAACGCGACCGCCACCCTAACGCCGAGCGCCCCCAACACGGTAGCCACCGAACTGACGGGCACGA
Organism: Methylobacterium sp. NPDC080182; assembly: GCF_050281105.1. Taxonomy (NCBI): domain Bacteria; kingdom Pseudomonadati; phylum Pseudomonadota; class Alphaproteobacteria; order Hyphomicrobiales; family Methylobacteriaceae; genus Methylobacterium; species Methylobacterium sp. NPDC080182. The sequence continues at coordinate 176,395 of NZ_JBNNWO010000010.1, read as the reverse complement.
ACGCGACGGCGACGACGCTCGGTGCTTCGGTCACGGCGACGCCTATTGAGGGCACGGTGATCGGTGCGACGCCGCAGGGAACTCCGCTTTCAGGTGCGACTGAGCTTTCCCCGTCCGTGACCGCGGCCGTTCCATATTCCTCCTCGACCATCAGCGGTCTGCAGGCTGCGGGACCGGATCAGTACAGCATGTTCGGGGTGTCGCCCTAAGCCATGCAGATCATCCCGATCCAGGCCGAGCCGAACCAAGCCATTACCGTCACGCTGGCCAATCAGGCGTGTCAGATCAACGTCTACCAGAAGGCCTACGGCTTGTTCGTGGACCTGTACGTCTCTAGCGTGCTGGTCATCGCCGGGACGCCGGCACTGGATCGCAATCTGCTGGTGCGGTCGACCTATCTCGGCTTTGCCGGCGATCTGGTCTTCATCGACACGCAGGGAACCGACGACCCGACGTACGCCGGCCTTGGGACGCGATTTCAGCTTGCCTACGTCGAAGCGAGCGAGCTGGCCGCCGCATGAGCTTCAAGGCCAAGCACCTCGACTTCACGCTGACCCTGAAGAACGGCAACTTCGGCAAGGGCGGCAACACCGCTCAGATCGCCGGCCACCGCGCGACGGTCGACATCGTCAAGCCCGGCGGCTCCGACATGGGGCAGATGGAGGCAGCTATCTACGGCCTGCCACTGTCGCTGATGAACCAGCTCACCACGCTGGGGACCCAGGTCAACCTGATGGACAAGAACACCGTAGTGGTGAAGGCCTACGAGGATGGCCAACAGCCCACGGTGGTGTTCCAAGGCACGATCAGCCTCGCCTATGCCGACATGCGCGGCATGCCTCAGGTCTGCTTCCGGATCTCGGCCCACGCTGGCCTGTACGAGGCGGGGGCTCCCAACGAGCCGATCAGCGTGAAGGGCTCGGCCGACGTCGCCAAGACCATGGAGCAGGCCGCCAAACAGGTCGGGCTTCAGTTTGAAAACAACGGCGTCGATGCCAAGGTAATGAACCCGTACCTGCCGGGGAACCCACGCTCGCAGATGAAGGCGCTGGCGCAGATGGCCGGCATCGGGTGGGTGATCGACAACGGCACGCTCGCCATCTGGCCCGCGGGCAAGTCGCGGAAGGGCGAGGCGCCCGTGATCCAGCCGCCCGAGATGGTCGGCTACCCTGCCTTTACTCAGTCGGGCGTTGAGGTGACGACGCTGTTCAACCCGCAGGTCAAGTACGCCGGGACCATTGAGGTGAAGAGCGCGATCAAGCCGGCCTGCGGGAAGTGGACCATTATCTCGATAGCGATGGCGCTGGACGCTGAGATCCCGAACGGCCGCTGGTTTCAGGTTCTCTCGACGACGTCGGTAGGCGTGCAGGGTCGGCCATGAGCGGCGGCGCAAGCAATAGCGACAGCATCGTCGGCCAGAACCCGATTACGGGTTCGACGTCGCAGTACAATCAGCACGACACCCAGATCGACCAGATCATGGGCGAGAAGCGGTTTCACTTCATCGCCAAGGTCGTGAAGGTCTACAACCGTAACAGCCTCACCAAGCCCTGCACGGTCGATATCCAGCCCGTCGTGAAGATGACGGACGGTGCCGGCAAGGCGACTTCGCACGGCACGATCTACGGCGTTCCAGTCCCGCGCAATCAGTCCGGCGACAGCGTCATCGTCAACGACCCGAACGTCGGCGACACTGCCACCTTCTCGGTTCTGGATCGGGACCACTCCTCGTCGCAGGCCAACGATTGGAAGGAAGCCAATCCGGGCTCAAATCGCCGGTCCAATATGTCGGATGCGGTGTTCGGGAAGGTGCTCCCGCGCGAGGCGCAGGAGGTAAAGCAGTTCATCCGGTTCGACGATGCCGACGGCGGCGGCGGGATGACCATCCAGGACCGCAACGGCAACAAGCTCGTGTCAAACCAGTCCGACGGCTGGAACCTCAACGGCGTGAAGATCGACAAGAACGGCAAGCTGACCGCGCCCGGCGACATCGTGGCGGGGCAGGGTGGCTCGGATCAGGTCTCCCTGCAAAGCCATATTCACGGTACCAGCCCCGCGCCAAATCCAGGGACGTAGCCGATGGCCTCCACGCTGCTTCTGGACCAATCCGGCTGGGACCTCGCCCTCGACGTGTCGGGAAACATCGCCGTCGCCACCGAGCCCTACGCGCAAGCGCAGGATGCCGCCTCATCCATGCGGACTTTCGCGGGCGAGGTTTGGTACGACAGGAGCCGCGGTGTTCCCTATTGGGAGCAGATCCTCGGCCACTACCCGCCGGTCTCGCTGATGCGGACGTACCTTGAGGGCGCGGCTCTTCTTGTCCCGGGCATCGTCAAGGCCCGCGCCTTCTTCACCGGCTTTGCGGATCGCCGCCTCACGGGTCAGGTGCAGATCCAGGATGCGTCTGGCCAGGTCTCAGCGACGGGCTTCTGAGGTAGCATGACATCCTCAAGCGTTCCGGCGCCCACCTTCGGGACGGGCGGCTTCATCGCGCCCTTAGAGAGCGACATCCTCGCCGGGCGCATTGCGGACTTCCAGAAGGTCTTCGGGGGCAATCTCAATCCGGATCTGGTAAGCCCGCAAGGCCAGCTCGCGATGTCCGACACCGCCATCATCGGGGCGGTGATGGACATGTTCCTGTTCTACACCTCACAGGTGGACCCGGCCTTCTCGCAGGGCCGCATGCAGGACGGCATCGGGCGCATCTACTTCATCGAGCGCAACCCCGCGCAGCCGACCACCGTTCAATGCACGGTCATCGGCGCTCAGGGTGTGACGATCCCGTATGGCGCCCTCGCGCAGGATGCCTCCGGCAACACCTATATCTGCACGCAGCCCGGCACGTTCGACGCCACCGGCACGATGACGCTGACGTTCGCCAATCAGGCAGTCGGCCCCATCCCGTGCCCGGCCGGCACGCTGACGACGATCTATCAGGCGATCCCCGGCTGGGACACGATCACGAACCCGGCCGATGGCGTACCTGGCACGCTCGTGGAAAGCCGCACGGCCTTTGAGGCGCGGCGTCGCCTCGCGGTGGCTCAGAACTCTCTGGGCTCCATCCCGTCCGTTCTCGGCGCCGTGCTGAACGTGGATGGCGTCACCGATGCCTTCGTGACCGAGAACAGCGCGAACAGCCCGCAGGTCATCGGTGGCGTGTCACTGGCCCCGAATAGCCTCTATGTCGCCGTGACAGGCGGCGCGGCCGCGGATATCGCCCGAGCGATTTGGACCCGCAAGGCGCCTGGCACCACCCTGAACGGCAACACGTCCGTTCAGATCCAAGACACGCAGAGCGGCTACGTCCTGCCGTACCCGACCTATTCGGTCAGCTTCACCCGGCCGAGCGCTACCAGCGTCTACTTCTCGGTCATCCTCGCCAACAGCGCGGGCGTGCCGGCCGATGCCGCGATCCAGGTGCAGAACGCCATCATCGCCGCCTTCGCCGGCCTCGACGGTGGCCCTAGGGCACGCATCGCCAGCACGGTGTTCGCCTCACGCTTCTACCCAACCGTTGCCGCTCTCGGGAGTTGGGCGAAGATCGTCGAGATCAAGATCGGGTCGATCAACACGCCGTCGGCCAGCTTCGTCGGATCCATCTCTGGGAACGTGCTTACCGTCGCCTCGGTGACGAGCGGTGCTCTCGCGGTGGGGCAGGTCATCGACGACGCGACCGGCGCCCTTGTTGAGGGGACATCCATCATCGCGCTCGGCACCGGTACGGGCGGCGCCGGCACCTACACGGTCTCCTCCAGCCAGACGGTCGGCACCGAGGCGATGATCGCTGCCGTCGCCAGCCAAGATCGGGTGCAGATGAACCTGAACCAGATCCCGACCGTCTCGGCCTCCGACATCACGGTCACGCTGGCGTAGCGCATGAGCGGAGACGTCAACAACTGGCCGTACCCGGAACCGCCGGGTGCGGGGTCCAACGCTGTCGGCATCGGTGCGATCGGCGTTGCTCCCCTAGGGACGCTGCCGGCGTTCGACTGGCGAGAGACGATCCTCAATCAGTACGCCAACAGCGACCGCATTGTGGGGCTGATTGAGACGTTCTTCGACGCCCTGGACCAGACTGAGAACTTTGACGCATTCCATGACAACATCTGGAACCTGAACACCGCCGCCGGATACGGTTTGGATATCTGGGGACGCATCGTCGGCGTTAACCGGGTCCTGCAAATCGTCAATGTCGGGTGGTTCGGGTTCGTCGAGGCGCTGCCGGGATCGTTGCCCTTCGGTGATGCGCAGTTCGCGGGGTACACCCCCTCGCTTGGCTTCTCAGAGGCCGCGGATCAATCATCCTTCGGCAGCGGCACGTTCGCCTTCACGAAGCTGTTCCAAGGCGTCAACCCGGATAGTGGCGCTGGCGCCTTCTATCCTGGCGGTCAGCTCACCAGCAACTACACGCTCTCCGATGAGCAATACCGCCGCCTGATCTACGCCAAGGCCAGAGCCAACATCGCGGACGGCTCAATCCCGACGCTCAACAAGATCCTGCTGAGCATCTATCCGGGGCGTGGCAACGTCTATGTCCAAGAGGGCATGGCTCCGACGTTCTTCGGCTTCTCTGAGGCCGGCAATACCGCCCCATTCGGTCAGGCCGCTTTTTACAACGGTCAGACTATTCCGACGATGCAATACCAGATCGTGTTCCGGTTCCAGCCGACGCCGATCGATCTCGCCATCGTCCAGAACTCCGGCGTGCTGCCCAAACCTACGGGCGTCGCCTCCTCCATCTCCATCCAAGCTTGAGCCGAGAGCGATGCAGGCAAATCAAATCCCGGCGAAATTCCCCGTGCCGTGGGGCAATTCCGCTGGAAATGGCTACATCCGCAACATCCCGACTGCGTCGCAGCAGGGGATCACGGCTGGCGCGGCATCGCTAGCGGACGGGTTCCCGCCGATCTGTTTCACGGCGGTCGGATCTGGCGGCATCCCGCCGTCCGGGCAGGACTTCAACGGCATTCTTGCTCAGATCACGGCGTGGAACCGCTGGCAGGCCGCTGGTGGTACGGTCCCATACGATAGCACGTTCTCAACAGCGGTCAGCGGCTATCCCGTCGGGGCCATCCTTCAGTCGACGACTGCGGGCCTACTGTGGCTCAACACGGCGGATGGGAACACAACCAACCCTGACGGGACCAATCCGACGGGGTGGATCGCGATCCTGACCAGCTCAAGCGCGAGCGCTCAGACCGGCGCGCAGGCGGCAAAATCGCCCTTCAACACGGTTCCCTTGCCGACAAATCAGAGGACATCGGTGAGCAACGCTCAGGGGGCAGGAGTATTATACACCGTTGTCCCAGGTCTAAGCTTTGTCAAAAGAAGCCCAACTTCCGTTCTTCGTATTCAGGGCAGCTTTTACGTTCACAGCCCGGTAATTCCCGGGCAAGGGAACGGCGCCGTGACGGTCAGGGCAATAGTTACCTCAGCAGGCAGCGGGGCGACGTTCTATGATGACAAGATCAACAACTCAACATTTCTTGTGAGCGGCGGCGGCGCGGCCGGTTCCGGGGGAAACTCGCCGAGATTTCGGATCTCTGGTATCCCAGCAGGAGCCTGCACTTTATCGATAGCGTTTAAGCGCGATGATAACCTTGCTTGGAGTGCAATATTCGGAGCGAATGGGTCGGATCTTTCGGGGCTGCCGACGCCCAATCCGTCTCTGTTTGACATTGACGAAGTGGAGCCGACCTGATGCAACGCATCGATGCGACCCAGTACGGCAATGAAGCTGCACTCCATGCCCTGGGCGCGATCTCTCTTTTTGAGGTTCGCGACCCCAAAACGAATGCGCTCGTCAGCTACGATGTGGCGCCGGACGTGGACCTAAAAGGGTATGACGCCGCTGCGGCGGAAGCGTCCAAGCCGCCAGTGCCGGCTTCCGTTAGCAAGGCTCAGGCCAAGATCCAGCTTCTGCGCACGCCCGGATCTGCCTTGGGCAAGACGCTCCTCGATGACGTCACCGCGGCCGTTCAGGCGGCAAGCGGCGAGGTCGCGATCTGGTTTGCCGATGCCCAGGCTTGGGAGCGGTCGAACCCCTACGTCGCCAGCCTGAGCAAGACCCTGAAGCTGACGTCGGCTCAAGTCGACGAGCTATTCGTCGAAGCGGCCAAGATCGCGGCGTGACCATCATGATGAAGCGACTAGCCGCTGTCCTCGGCGCGGCGCTGCTGGCGGCTGCCCCCAGCGGGGCTCTGGCGCAGTCGTCACCCAACTTCAGCTACGGGCAGGTTCCGACCGCGAAGCAGTGGAACGACGCGTTTTCCTCCAAGCAGGATCGGCTGACGTTCGCGCCGCTCAATCCTGCCGGCGGGACGATGCAGGGCAAGCTGCAGACTGCCCCGTCCACCGTGAACGCGGCGGGCCTGACGCTGCAGCCGGGCACGTCGCCATCCGTCCCAGCCAATGGCGACATCTGGACGACCAGCGTCGGCCTCTATAGCCGCGTGGGTGGTAGGACGCTCGCGTTGCCGGGACTGGACCAGAGCACTGGCGCTTTGCTGGTCCCGGGCGGCCCCACCCTCGGCACCTACCAAAGCGGCCAGTTCACTTCTCAGCCGTATGCCCTCCAGATTGGCGCTGGTGGCGCGACAGGGCCTGTCGGTGGGGCGAGCGTTACGCTGCCGAGCGGAGCGGCCGTCAGTCTCACAGCCCTCGCCAATCCCACGACCAGCCCGCTCGTTTCCAAGTTCCGGGCGATTGTCGCAACCTATGACGATTTTGCCAGTGTAGGCGATGGGCTTCCTTGGGCCGCCAGCGCCGATGTGTGCCCAGCTATCAACGCAGCTTTCGCCTATCTGATCGGAGCCGGTGGCGGCACTTTCGTCCCCCCTCCTGGCGTCGCTAATTGTGCAACGCCCTTGCGCGGCTCCAACCTCTCCAAGGTCAAGGTCGCCGGCCAGGGCTCGGGCGCCTTCGGCATCGCCGGCACCGAATTGAAGTGGACCGGCGCGGTCGGCGCCATCATGCTCGACCTGCGGGCCACTACTCCGCAGGTTCCGGTGACCGCTGTCGGCCTGCAGGACTTCACCCTGAACGCTAACGGCCGTGCCAAAACGGGCCTCTACGTGCGCGGGCTGAAGAACTCAAAGATCGACATCATGGTTCGGAACAGCACCGGTCCGGGCGTTGATATCGACGTGGACGAGGCCAAGGGCCCACTCGTAACGGGTCAGCTTACCGGCACTGTGTGGTCATCGTACACGGTCGGCTCCGGTGGGACGAATGGCACTTACACCAACGTCCCCCTAGTCAGTGCTGCCGGCGCAGATAGCGGGGGCGCCACGGCCGACGTGACGATCGCGGGCGGCTCAGTCTCGAACATCGTGATCAAGGCTGGCGGGCACGATTATGTTCTGAATGAAGCACTCTCGATCGCCCCCGCCAGCATCGGCGGCACGACCGGCGTCACAATCATAGTCGGAAACTGCGGCAACGCCTCTACCTCGTTCTTAGACACTTCACAGAACGAATGGAAGCTGCGGGTCACCCAACAGGGCACGCCGAGCCTTGCTGCGAAAGGCGTGGTGATTGGGGCCGGCTCACCGTGGCTTGATACAAATTCAAGTCAGTGGCTTAATGTCCTTACCCTGACGCAACAGGGAACCGGGTTTGAGGTTGGCAACGCAGACACGAATGAGTTCATCTTTACCCGTGCCGATCGCGACGGAAGCACTGGCATAGCGGTTGATCTGCTGGGGGGGCGCTGGGGTTTGCCCTCATCCAGCCGTGCCAATCGCTTCGGCACCATGTCAGCGACAGCCGGTCTCGTCGCTCGCGGCGGCGCACAGCCTAGCACGCGCAACGTCGTGGCGAAGTACAACACTGAGAGTGGCGAAACCTTCCCGTCCTGGGAGCCCGGCGCTACGATTAACGTCACCGATGATCAGGGCTACCCGATCGGGAACACCGGCTTCACCGTCAATCAGGTTCGAACCGCCTACACGCCGACCGTTGCCCGAGGGACAACCGCTGCCACTACTGCGACCGCGAGCGCAGACTATCGTCGCTTCGGGCGCGAAATCCTTGGCATCCGGCTGACTGTGCAGGTCACGGGCGGAACGGGGTACATCAAGGCATCGCTCCCCTGCACCCCCTACCGCAATACGACCCTGTCCGGCTACGACGCCGCGACTGGGTTCAGCGTGCAAGGCCGCATTGGCTCAGGTGATCCGTCTGCCTACATCTACAATTACGACGGCTCGACCCCGCAAAGCGCCAATTCGCAGACGATCCTGACCGGCGATCTTGAATGCGCGAACTAGGCGCCCGGCATCACGTGCGTCCTATCGTTTAGAGCAGGCAAATGGCGATCATCGCTAGCAGCCCCGACGCCTGTCGTCGTCTCACCTTATTCTCGAACTGAGTGCGGGAATGGCCCTCGTCTATCTGCTGCCGACAGGCAGCACTGCGACCACATTAGGAGGGGGCGACAATGGCTCGTTTTCAATCGACAGCGGCACGGGTGTCATCTCTCGCGCCGGCACTCTGACGGCCGGCACCACCTACAACGTCGCGTATCTAGTCTACGACACCGCTACCGGGCTCATCTCCGGCCGCAAGGACACGATCAGCGTGACGGCCGCGGTCAACGCAACCACGGGCGTTCTCGGCGACGGCGACAGCATCATGCGCGGGTACGGGCTGCCCAGCCCGACGACCCAGAACATGCTGGCGCAGTTCTCTTCGATCAGCGGGTTGCCGATCTTCAACAGCGGCAGCGACGGCGACACGCTCGCCAATATCAACTCGTCGTGGGGATCGTCCGGGAACGCCGGGCGCTACAGCGCCGGCAGCCTGAACACGTACCTGCTGGAAGGCGGCGGCGCGGATCTCCGGGCCGGCACCAGCGATGCGACCTGCCGCACGAACTGCCAGGGGATCATCGCGCAGGCCAAGGCCGCGGGCTTCATCTGCTTCGTCTCGACGGTGCTCCCTCAGGGCACGGCCTCTGCCGGCTGGACCTCGGCCGCCGACGCGCAGCGGGTCTCCTACAACACGTGGCTCAAGGCGAACTACGCCAGTTTCGCTGACGGCATCGTGGATCTGGCCGGGGTTCCAGAGGCCACCGATCCGAACAGCACCACCTACTATCAGGACGGCATCCACCCGACTGCCGCGCTCGCCACGATCCTAGGGCAGGCCATCGCCACGGCTGTCACAGGAGCGGCCCCGGCCCCGCAAAGCCTGAGCCTCGCCGCAACGGAAGCGATCGACACCGCAGCTATCAACGCCGCTGGCTTGATAGCGCAGGCTATGAGCCTTGCTGCGACGGAGCGGGTTGATACCGCCGCGGTGTCTGCGAGCGTCGCATCAGCGGGCGGCGCAACCACCGTCCAATGGAACGCGGCCGACAAGGACCCGTCCGTCACCAAGACCTCGGCGACGCGCGTGGATCGCGCCTCGACCGCCGGATCGACCAACGGAACGATCCGCTGCGATACGTCCAAATCGTCGGGCCGACGCTACGTCGAATGGAAGGTCGAGGCTACCTCGTCCAACAACCAGGGGCTGCTGGTCGGTTTCGCGCTAGGCACCGAGCCGGTCAGTAATTACCTTGGTCAGACCAACAAGTCGGTCGGCATGTGGTCCAACGGATCATCCGTCCTGTACAACGCGGGACCGAACAATACCGGGTTAGGCAACTTCGCTGTCGGCGACATCCTCAGCGCCGACCTCAACATCGACGCCGGCACGGTGCGGTTCGCGAAGAACAGCGCCTGGGGCTCAGTCGTCAATGTCGCGGCGATGACCACGGCTGGCCCGATCTTCGTCGGCGCGACCATGCTCAACGTCTCGCCCCTGACTGGTACGACCGCAAACTTCGGCGACTCGGCCTTCGTCTATACGCCGCCGTCCGGCGCTGTAGCCTGGAACGCTTAAGGACGGCGGGTCGACATGAAGACCTACGCCCTTTCCAATAAGGCGATCCCGGCCACAGCAACCACAGTCGGGACGGTCCAGCCGACAACGACGGATGCGCAGAGCTATCAGCTCACGCGCCAGAGTGCCCCCGCAAATTACTCGACCGCGGCAGCTTCGCCCACCGTCACGACCGCTCAGACGGGGGCGACGGCCACACTAGCGGCGACGGAAGCTCTGGACGCCGCCGCGCTCTCGACTGCGGCCGGCACGACCCTCAGCCTAGGAGCCACCGAGGCGCCCGATGCCGCTTCGGTGGCGATCGGCAACATCAGCGCCGTCACGATGGCGGCAGCGGAAGGCCCGGACGTCGCGGCCATAGCCGCCGCGACCAATGTCAGCGCTGCGCTCGGCGCCACGGAGAACCCCGACACCGCCGCGATCTCGGGCGGGGGCATCAGCCAGGCTTCGCTGGCCGCCACAGAGGCGCGCGATGCGGCTGCGGCAGTCGTCGCCGCGGCAAGCCTCGTCGCTCTCTCTGCGACCGAGGCCTCCGACACCATCGCCGTAGCGCTCGCCGGGCAACTCACGGTCGCAGTCGCAGCGCAGGAAGCGGCAGATGGAGCCGCGGTCTCTGCCGTCATCGGCACGACAGCGGCCATGACCTCCTCGGAGGCTCGGGACGGAGCCCAGGTCGTCGGTGTCGCCGCGTTCATGGCGGCTCTGAACACGGGCGAGCCGATCGACATGGCGGCCGCCGCGGTCGGCCTCGGCGACATCGTCACGCTCTATGCCGCGCTGGCGGCGAGCGAAGCCACGGACGCGGCTGCCGTCGCCTCTCGCGTTTATCCGGTCCCGGATGTCGCCCTGACCGGCCAGTTCCCCAGCCCGATCACTCAGGCCGGGGCCTTTCCTGCGTCCATCGCCCTTACCGGACGCCTACCCCACTAGGAGCAAACGATGGCGGTCAGTTACATCACCGCTGCGGCGACGCAGCGGCTTCAGGTCGTGGCCGATGGCATGCAGGGCAAGACCTACGCGGCCTCGACCGGCACGGCGTCGGCTCCGAGCCTCGTGATCGGCACCTCGTCGTTCGTGAACACTCAGGGCACCGCCAGCGTAACCAGTTCGACCACGGGCGTGCTGGCGATCATCCCGCTTCCGACCGGCGGCATCTCGGTGTCTGGCCGTACCCTGACGCTGATCTCGTCCGCTCAGAGCGCGACGGCGTCCGGCTCGGGGACGGCCGCCAACGCCGCAATCATCACCAACGCCGGCACGATCCACACGGGCGGCCTGACGGTCGGGACCTCGGGCACGGACGTCGTCATTGGCGCGACCGCCATCTCATCGGGCCAGCAGGTCACGGTCTCCTCGGCCACCATCAATCACCCGGCTTGAGGGAAGGTCTCAGTTCATGGCGGGCGGCTGGCGGCCAGCATCTTCAACGGCAGGCGTTCGGCAGGACGTCGTCGCGTTTCCGCTCGGCGACGCAAAGGACTTCGCGATCGATGTCCCAGGCAAGGATCTGACCGGTTGGGACGCTCAGTGGCTTTTGGGTGTGCCCCCGAACCCCGCGTTCCTCGGCCTGCTGAGCACGAGTTACACGCCGCCGAACATCGCGGTGATGAAGGCCACAGGTGCGAACCTCAACATCGTGACGGTGGACGGGGGCTCCAGCCTTCGGTTCTCGCTGACCTACTCGGACACCATCGGGCTCCAGCCTCGCCCCTATTGGCAACAGGCAATCGTGATCGACCCGATGGGCAATCCCTACACCGTTGCGGAGGGGCCCGTGAACCTGACCCCATCGCTGAGAGCGGTGCAGTTTGCTGCTGCGGATCCGATGCCGCTCTCCATCCCAGCGCAGGACAGCTTCGCCGTCTGGCAGGGCGACGACACACCCCCGAAGACCTGGGGGTACGGCCTCGACAGCGCCCCGACCGACCTGACCGGGTCGACCTTCGTTCTGACCGTGACGGGCGCGAGCACGCCGATCTCGGTGCGCTCGGATGACGGCTCCAACGCTCTGCCCATCAACCTCGCCACCGGCACGGTGCAGTGGAACTACACCAAGGCGCAGAGCGCGAGCATCCCGCCGAGCGGCGCGACCTACCAGTTGCGGCGCCTCATCAACGGGACGACGCAGCTTTGGGCGCACGGTAGCGTCGTGGGGCTGACGCCGTGAGCGGTGGGCCGTACCAGCCGCCGAACCTGCGGGGCAACGCGCCGTTCGCCGTGCCGGTGCTGCGGGTGCCGTCGCCGGTCGCCCCGGCTATGGTTCGATCCGTGGCTCTGGGTCCGATCGGGCCGGCGGGGCAGAAAGGCGATCTTGGCCCTCAGGGCGCGCCGGGTGACTATGGCTCGATCAGGTACGACGAGGTCAACGCGACCCCGATCACACTGACACCGGGTGTGCCGGCCGCATTCACGCTGGCGGCGCCCGTCACCAACACTGACAGCCTGCGCGGGCCCTTCGCAGGGTTCGTGTTCCTGTCTCCCGATGGGAGCACTCTGAACGCCCGTGCCAGCGGCGACAGCTATCTGATCCGGGCCAGGGGATCGGTGCTGACCTCCATCGCCGGGGGATCCTTCACGACGGACCTCGTGATCCCGACCGTGAGCGGTCCCAGTTCCACGCGGCCGCGGACCCTGATGAAGGCGGCCGGTACGCCAGATCTCGTCGACGAGCTGTTCCAGGCCTTTCCGGGCAAGGGCTTCCTCGACAACGGCGCCACCATCATGGTCACCTCGACGGTGCCGGCCGTTCTGACCCCTCAGACGCTTTTCGTGACGCCACTCAGCGCGGTCTAGCGGCAATGCCCACCGTCTTCTTCGATACCAATGCCCTCTACATCGCGGGCTATCGGGACTCGTTCACGGCCGGCAGCCTGACGGCAGACGTGACGCCGATCGGCATCGGGATCCGGGTCCTGCACGGGTCCGAATACCTCGTGAACGACAAGTGGGTGAACTACACGCACGAGGACGGGTCAGGGTTCGCTTCGGCGGATGACCTGATGGCCTACCTCACCGCGCAGTTCGCAATGCGGCGGCCTGTGGGCGAGATCTTCGGCGTTCCGGTGGTAGCGGGGACCGATCTCATCCAAGGCCAGCCAGTGGCCGTTTCTCGCGCTTCTGGGCAACTTCTGCCGGCAAGGGCCGACACCTACACGCTGGCCTTCGTCGCAGGCGTCGCCTCGGCCGACACCGCGCAGGGCTTCGCGAGCCAACCCGCGCACGGCGCGATCACCCTGCCGGACTGGTCCGCCCTGACAGGCGCGATCTCGCTGAACGTCGGCGAACTGTACTTCGTCGGCCCTGAAGGCGGCCTGACCGCTTCGCCGCGCCTCGACACGCAGTGCGTGGCCCGCGTCGGCCTCGCGACGTCCCCGCAGACCCTCGTGGTTGAGCCCTCTACACCCATCATTCTCTGAGGAGACAAGCATGGTTCAGCGCAAGCCGCTCGTCATCGGTGACGATGGCCTCCCGCAGCAGCTCCAGTCGGGCGACAGCATCTCGGCGCCGACCAACGCGCCGTCGCTGCGCAGCGCGTCCAACGGTGAGACCGCGACCGCCCTCCCGTTCGGCACGCCGGTCTACGCCTCGTCGGGCACGGCGGTGAAGCGCGGCCAGGCGAACGCCAAGGCCACGTCGAAGCTGATCGGCCTCGTGTACGATGCGTCGATCGCAGCTGGCGCCAACGGCAGCGTGGCGCAGGGCGGCATCCTGACAGGCTCAACGGCTCAGTGGGATGCGGTCGCCGGCACCTCCGGCGGGCTCGCTTTCGGGACCTTCTACTTCCTCGACGCGACCAATCCCGGCAAGCTGACAGCGACGGCGCCGACCACGACTGGGCAGGTCAACGTCTGCGTCGGCTCGGCCCTGTCGGCGACCGAGCTTGAAGTCGACATCGAAGTCCCGATCCTGCTCTGAGGCTTAAGCGATGGTGCTTCGCAAGCCTGTCGTCATCGGCGGGGATGGGCTGCCGCAGCAGCTCCAGGCCGGGGATACGATCAGCGGCCCTCACGCCAAGTTCACGGGCACGACTTCGACGGCCTTCGCCATCGCGCTCGGCGGCACGCAGACGATGACGCTGACTGTCACGCCCGTCGTGGCCGGTGACGTCCTAGCGGCCGGTGAGGATGTCACGATCCAGCCGAATTCCGCGCTCCCTCAAGGCATCAACATCGCGTGGCACTATGTGCCGGCGCAGAACCAAGTAGCGATCGGCTTCACGTCAGGCTCGCTGATCAATGTGTCTCAGTCGATCTCGTGGCGAGTTACCGCCCACCGTTAGAGCCTCCAGGCCGCCGCACTTCCTAACTTCAGGACCCCTCATGCATCGCATCCTCGCGGCGCTGGCGCTCGCCTGCGCGCTCTCCACCCCTGCCTATGCCGCCAGCGACGGCACCGAGCCCGATCCGGTGCTCACGCCGGGCGCTGTGAGGACGACATCGAAAGCTGAGATCTGCGGCACGAAGACCAGCACCGTCCGTCACGTCACGGGATCGGAGAAGCTGGCCGTCTTCCGCCGCTACGGCATGGTGGGCCCCTCGGCGACCTTCCCCGGCACCAACCTGCAGGGCCCTTGGGAGATCGACCACGTCATCAGCTTGGAGTTGGGCGGGTCGAACGACATCACCAATCTCTGGCCAGAGTCATACAACCAGCCGATGGGCGCGCACCAGAAGGACGCGCTGGAGAACCGGCTCCACAAGTTGATCTGCGCCGGCCGGATCTCGGTCGAGGAAGCGCAGCATGCCATCGCGACCGACTGGGTTGCGGCCTACGCCAAGTACGTCGGCGCCCCGTGATGTGCCGCTCCCTCTTCGTCCCGATCCTCGCGCGCCTGCGCAGCATCGGCGGCAGAAGCCGACGCATGGAGCATCAGCTCTATCGCGTCTCCGACCAACTCACCCGCATGGAGAAGATCATGTCCGACACCAAGAGCGCGCTGCTCGCCAAGCTGGAGTCCCTTGAGGCCCAGGTGAACGCCTACACCACCGACCGGGGCAACGAGCTTGCGGCTGCCGTCGCTGCGGCCCGCGCTGCTCAGCAGAAGGAGGACAAGGCTGCCTCTGACGCCGAACTGGCCGACGCGCTCGCCAAGATCGACGAGATCGGCAAGGGCCTCGTGACCTTCACGCCCTCGGGCAACTGAGGCCGGTGGCGATGGATCGCGCGCTCTACACGGTTTCGCGGAACGGCGTGCTGTTCATCGCCAACCGCGAGGCCTTGGTGCTCACTGCTTATTCCGATGGGCCCCACCCCTCCATCGGGTTCGGATCCAACAGCCCGGCGCTGCGCGTCGGCGACACGATCACCGTTCCCGACGCCTTCCGGCTGCTCAGGAAGGACATCGCCTCGCGCGAGCCCGGCCTCAACAAGCGGATCCGCGTGCCGCTTGAGCAGCACCAGTACGACGCCCTGTTCAGCCTGCACTACCAGTCAGGCAACCGCTACATGCCCGTCGATCCCCGCGAGGCCGGCGACGAGCGCCCTGACATCCTGCGTCTGCTCAACGCCGGCCGGCTGAACGACGCCGCGGCGGCATGGCCCGACTGCGATGCAAACCTCGCCGGCCAGCGCCAAGAAGGTCTGCGCAAGCGGCGGATCCTCGAGCAGGCGGTCTTCCTGCGCGGCGACTACGGGCAGCTCGACCCGCTGCCGTACTGGCCGGGCGATCCGCGCACGACGAAGCGCCAAGCCTATCACCTCCGACCCGAGGATTTGCCGTGAGCGACACCGATCACGATGCCCACGACGGCTGCCTCTGCGGCTGCGATCACTCCGAGCACGAAGCGACCCCGGACCACGAGCTTCCGGCTGCCCAGGGCGGCGTTCAGGGCGACAAGAAGCCTCGTCGACCGAAGGCTGACCGCACCCGCGTGGAGGACTGAGCATGCCGAACGCGACATGGCTCGCTGACGTGCTCCGCGCCGCCGGCCTCAAGGTTGCCGAGCAGCCTGGCTGGAAGACCCGCGGGCATGGCGCCATGGGCACCGTGAAGGGCGTCCTGTGCCATCACACGGCGGGGCCTGCCGCTGGTAACATGCCGAGCCTCGGCGTTGTCACCAATGGCCGTCCCGATCTGGCTGGGCCCCTGTGCAACATCGCCCTCGGCCGCGACGGGACATGCTACGTCGTCGCTGCGGGGAGGGCTTACCACGCAGGCGCCGGCTCCTGGCACGGCGTTACGGCCGGCAACTCCGAGCTGATCGGCGTAGAGGCCGAGAACACGGGTGTCGGCGAGCCGTGGCCAAGCGTGCAGCTCGACGCCTACGTGCGGCTCTGCGCGGCTGTCCTGAAGCACGTCGGCGCCGATCCGATCATGGCCGTGGCGCACCGGGAATATTGCCTCCCCAAGGGTCGCAAGATCGACCCCGCCGGCATCGACATGGATGCCTTCCGGCTTCAGGTTGCGGCGACCATGAACGGCGGCATCGTCCGCCCGCCTATCCCGAAGGCCGATGCCCAGAAGCGCCGGACCCTCCGTCGTGGCGACAAGGGCGATGACGTGGCAGCCCTGCAGAAGGTCGTCGGCGTCAAGAGCGACGGCAGCTATGGCCCGGCCACCGAGGCGGCTGTGCGGGCTTGGCAGCGTGCTCACGGGCTGGTGGCGGATGGGATCGCTGGTCCCGCCGTATGGGCATCGATCGACGCCATGAAGGCCGCGGCGTGAACCACGGCGCGCCGCCTCCAGGGTTAGAGGCGTTCTGCTGGACGATAGGTCTCGGATCCCTGCTCCTGGCCGTCTGCCTGCTGGCCTATGCCGCGCTGAGCTACTGACCAACTCATGCAAAAATTGCACAGGTTGCGCCTAACCCACTGATTTCATTCCGTTACGGGGTAACCCGTTTCGGCATTTGCGTCCGTGCCGGCGGCTCCGGCTCCCCACACAAAGAGACTACCATGAACCGCATCGTTCTCGCGGCGCTCGCGCTCGTCTGCGCCTGCGTGCCCGCGCTCGCCGCCGAGGTCGTCAAGACCTCCGTTGATCTGCCCTGGGGCGACTGGATCACAGCCGTTCTGCAGCCGGTGTCGGCGGTCCTCGTACCGCTCGCTGCCGCTGCCGTCACCGCTGGCGTCGCTAAGGTGTCGCCGTGGGCCGCTCTGTTCCTGTCTCGGCAGCGCGTGCAGTCTGCGATCCAGGCCGGTGCTGACTATGGCGTCAATGCCGTGGCTGGCGCCGTGAAGGGCAAGACGCTCACCGTACCCGTCGGCTCTGCCGTGATCGCCGAGGGCGTCCAGCACGTCGTGAACACCACCCCCGCGCGCGTGGTCGACAAGGCCGGTGGCGCCGAGGGTATCGCCAAGATGATCTTCCGCGCGCTTCCGCTGGACGAGCACGCCAGCGTCAAGACCGTCCTGCAGCCGGCGATCAACGACCTGACCCAGCGCGGTCTGATCGCCAAGTAGCCTGATCCAAGCCGCCGTCGCCCGGCAATAGGCGATGCAGCGGGGGGTCGAACGCCATGCGTGGTGGCCCGACGTCCGTCCCCCCTGACCACAACCAACGCGATGAGGACCGCGCCAGCCATGGCTGATTGCACCCTGTGTCAGAACACCATCCTGCGGCAAGCCTGAACGATGCTCATTACGGAGGCCTTCGCTCAGACGGCGGAGGCGACCAAGGCGGCCGTCGATGCCGCCGACATCCTTTTCCAGTACAAGGTGCTCGGTGTCGTCTGCGCGCTGCTGGTCGTAGCCGTCGTCGGGCTGTTCTGGCTGCTGGTCCGTTCTTGGGAGCGCACCGGCAAGCTCACGGAACTGGCGACCGGCGAGGTGTCCGCTCAGAAGACCGCCACCCTGGCCCTCACGGCAACGCTGGAGCGCATGCAGGCCGCCCAGGCGGCGGCAGCCGATGCCCTACGAGAACAAGCTCACGAGACCGCAAAAGAGATCAGCGAAACGCGCCACGCGGTCGCCAACCACCATGCGGGGGTCAATGCCGTCGTCAATCTCCTCGTTCGTCATGATCGGGGGGCTGCATGATCGGGAGGTGGCTCATGTCATGGCTCTATCCGACGCGCATCAAGGCGAAACTGGAGCGGTTTGAGGCTGCCATCGCCGAGAGCGTCGAAGCCCACGAGCAGGCCCAGAAGGTCGCCAGCGATGTCGCTGCCTCGACCATTGAGGACCGGAAGAAGATCGAAGCCACCCGCCGTGAGATCCGCCGCCGCAGCGATCAACGGCTCGAACGACAGCGGCACCGCGCCGATCAGGAGCCGGGACTCGCCGCTGCCATAGATGCCCTGAAGCTCTTGGAGCGTCGACATTGACCCTTTCCGCTCGCTTCCGACGAAGCCTGACGCTCTGGGTAGGATTGGCCCTGGCGCTGTCGTATTGGCTGGTGGCGCCGTTCCTGCCGACGAACCTTCAGACCGAGTGGCTTCGGGTCTTCATGATCGTGTTCAGCGCCACCGCGATCATCGCGTGGTTTCCGGCGTTCCGAGAGATCGTTCTACGGCCGTCGCCTGTGTCCGCTCAGCAGAGCGTCACGGGGCAGGTGATGTTCCTTACCGGAGTGTGCGGGAGTGCGATCTGGCTGCTGCTCTGGCGCATGGCCGGGCAGCCGTCGTGGATGGTCAATTCCGACCTAAATGGTTGGTTCCTCTGGGTCATTTCACTCGGATGCGGCTACTCGCTGATCGCTCCGAAGGACATGGCGAAGGAGCCGCCGCGCGCCCGATGGGGCAGGGTGGCCTGGGCCTTCGGGATCAGCCTCGTGCTCGGCTACGGGATCATCCACTTGCGGCCGGACATCCATCCGCTCGTGGACTGGCTGAAGCACCGGGTGTCAGAGGTCGGGACCAGCCCGGCCCACTCTGCGACGATGCCGGGGCCTCTGTAGGCCCAAGGCGCCTCTGACAATCTTCGGTCATTCGTCATTCGGGGTTGATGGCTGAGAAGCGGGCTTGATGCCCGCTTCGTCGTTTGGGGTTGATCAGGCGTCGCCCCAACTCTGTCGGGCGGT
>NZ_JBNNWO010000010.1:0-157452 GCF_050281105.1 Methylobacterium sp. NPDC080182 | reverse complement strand
CTGTGGCTCCTCGGCATCGAGCTATCAACCTTGGAGGCCGATCTGGAGGCCGGTACGTTCTGACCTCAGATCAACCCCGGATGACGAAGAACCCAAATATGTCGAGGATCTTCCCTTCCCGCACGTCGGTGCAGACGAGCCTCGGATGGCCTAGAAGCCTTGTGTCGTCCAAACCTAGAACTTCAGGCAAATCAAACTGAAACCCTTCCAACATTGCCGCGCTGTACTCATGGAAAATGGTCCGCACCATTTTCTCATGGACACCGTAACGGGCTGCAACTTTTTGGAACGGGTCTTCAGTGGAGGCTATGGCCAGATCACGATGAAGCCGCCGCGTCATCTCGTGCTCCTCACGGATGTCGGGCATGGCTTCAGACCAGACCTTCCCGCAGGTGCGGCACCTGAAGCGTTGGCGGTCGATTAGAAGCGATGTCGGTGCGTTCGCTATACGCCTATCGCTTGCGGTGAAGTCTCCGTGCCCGTGGCGAATGATGTTCGGTTCGCCCTTAATGCAAAAGTGGTCCTCGAAGCCGGTGTCGGGGTCGATGCTCGCACAAGGAACTGTGACGCTCTTCACCGGCCAAGATGGCGGTATTCTGAAAAACTTGCGCTGGCGTTCTTGGATCCTCGTACACGCCGGCATCTCATATAGCCGGTCTATATCGTCCTCAATTATCGGGCGACCGGTCGCATAGAGATGTTCCAACCCCAGCCAGTCGTACATCGCTCAGCCAATCTGCGCCCGCATTAGGCGACGTGAGCGATGGTGCGATGGCACTCCTTGCGGGCTGGTTACAAAGCCGTGGTCTCAGCCACGAACCGGGGGTCTAGAAGGGGCCAACCACCAGATTTGTCGGTACGCCCAGTGGTTAAGCTAGAGCAGCTTTCCCTGCGGCTGAGGCGAGGGCACCGACGCACTGCCGGCCTCGCCCATCTCTGGGGTCCTGCGTTCGACCCGAACCTCGATACCCCTAGCCGCGAGAACGAGGTTCAGGCCTTCGACGATCAAGGCCGCCATGCTCGCGTTCTCGTCGACCCCCAGCTCATCCAGGACAGCCCAGCTCTTTCGGTCGATGTCAGCGTGGACGGTCTTCAGGTCCCATAGGATGGCCTTCTTCGGCTTCTTGATTTTCGACCGATCCACCTTGGGCTTGGGCATGGTGGCGCTCCTACCGCTGCGGGCAGGCAAACTGTCGGAGGAGCGCCCCTAACGTTGACTTAAGCGTGCCGCCCGGCCGACATGGGCGGTCACGGCCATGCTCGCCCCGGCGAGTCGTGAGCCGGCCATTCAGGAGAGCAATCGCCGCGAGATAGACCCTGAAAAGCCAACAGCCCCTTCCCGGCAAGGAAGAGGCTGCTGAAAACCCAAGGCGCTGTGAGGCGCGAGTCACTTCCCCTCACAAGCCATAGCTCCCCCCCGGGAGTCAAGACGGAACCTGTTTCCGTCAACGGGAAGGCTTTGCCCAGATCCTAGCCGCGGCCCATGAGGGTCCGTGAACGATGTTCCATGCCACCATGTCGGCCGCGATCGGCGGCGCGACGACGCTTGCCCAGATGGACGCCCTGTCCCGTCAGGTCTGGCAGGCGCATGCCTCCGGGATCGTCGGTGACGACGAAGCCCAAGGCTTAGCTGAGGCGCTGCATAGCCGCAGGAATGCGATTAGAGAGGCACTGGCGCCCGTTGGCATTCCGCTCGGCCGAGTGACGCTGTTTCCGCCGAAGCGTCTCCAGAGGGCTCCTGAGCGATCTGTGGCCATTGAGCGCCGCCGCCGGCTGGCCTGCTCCGGTCCGATGCCGCCCGCTTTGGCCTCAAGGTTCACGGCAGGGCAACTCGCCGTCCTTCGGATCGTGGGGGACGAGGTCGCCCGGCATGGAGCCTGCGGGCTGCCCGTGGACGCCATCGCGGCGCGGGCCGGTGTCTGCCGCCGGCTGGCTCAGGCTGCGATCCGGTTGGCCGAAGGCGATGGCCTGCTGACCATCCAGGAGCGGCGCCATCAGGGCAGGAAGAGCGACCCGAACGTGCTGCGGATCATCAGCCGGGAGTGGCTGCAATGGCTCCGCAGGGGAGGGCGATCCGCGGCCCCGGCGCTGTTGGGCAGCATAGGGTGCAAAAACCTGCACCCCACGGATAAGGGAGATCCACAAAGCCGGGTTGTGGATGCGGAACCGAAGAAGGGCTGCCGAGGGGCAGCGGTCGACTTCGGCCGAAGCGATCCTGTGAGAATTCTCGCGGGCGGTAGGACGGGCCGAGCCATGCGGTGAGGGTCTACGCGCGGTCGATATGCCGAACGAAACTCGTGAGGATTGACGGGTTCGGAGATGCAGCTTGCCCCTGCAACCGGCCGCGCTTATAGTAGTTTCACTATAGGAATGCGCCATGCCCGATCAGCCCGAGCCGTCGCGCCAAGTCATCTTCGTGGCCTCCGCGCGGCGGGATATCCAAGCGATGCCCGCCGAGGTCCGACGCGAATTCGGTCAGGCTCTCTTTGAGGCTGAGTGCGGCGGGAAGCATCCGCACGCCAAGCCGTTGAAGGGCATCGAAGCTGTTGAAGTCGTGACGGATTTTGATGGTGACACGTTCCGGGCGGTCTACACGGTGAAGCTGGAAGGCTTCATTTTCGTGCTGGATGCCTTCCAGAAGAAATCGACCGTCAAGCGGAAGACGGCCGTGGTGGACCTAGACCGGATCAGGAAGCGGCTCGCCGCCGCAAAGGAGATGCACAAAGCCCTGTTGAAACTTCGGGACGCCGGTTAGTCGGCCGGCGGCATTCGGCCCGCGTGGAGCCCCCTCCTCTCGCGAGGCTATGACCCTCATACTCACGGAACCGCCCCCATGCCCGCCTCCTTCGCCAGAACCGCAAAGCCCACAGGTCGTACTGTAGCCCCCCAAGCGCCTCTACGAGCGCCGGCTCGGGATACTCGCCCCGTCAAGGCGAAGCTTCCTAAAGAAGCCGAAGCCCCGTCCGTGCAGGTGGAAGATGAGCCGATCACATTCGAGGTCAGCAGCGGCAATGTCTTCGCGGACCTCGACGTGCCAGAGGCCGCAGACGAGGCGATCAAGGCGCGCCTCGTCATGCGCCTGCGCGCCGAGATGGATCGTAGAGGGCTCAGCCAAACCGAGTTCGCTAAGGTGCTCGGGGTGAAGCAGCCCGACGTGTCCAACTTGCTGCGCGGGCGCGTGCTCGGCTTCTCGCTTGAACGGATGTTCGAGTTCACGCGTGAACTCGGTGACGACGTGGAAATCACGCTCAGACCGTCGAAGGCCGAGCGGCGCGGGCGCATGTCTCTAAAGGTGGCCTGACGTAGAACCTGAGGCAGCCATCAGAGAACGATGAGCGGGCACCCCAAAGATGCGGTCGGCGACGACATCCCACCAACGCTGCTGGGATTGATGTGCTGTAGGAGGAAGAGCGATCTCAAGAAACTCGCTCAACGGACGGTAATCGCCCGAGACGAACCGGCTAATATCATTTTGGCGGCTCTCTCGGGCGGACTTCCGTGGCTTCATCAACGACACCATCGCAATTTCACGCCAGAACATCTGGAGTGGGGCGAAAAAGATTTTGCGGCAATAAGGGAGAGCAAGCCGGGCAAAGCCTCGCCTCCCGCGCAGAAGGCGATGAACAAGACTATGTCTATGTTCAACGAACGCCGTCTGCTGAACGGGCATTTGTTCTATACGCCAGATCTATCTAACTGGCATCTCATATATTTCGATCAGAGGGACTATTCAGACCGGGATAATCATTGGACGCAGGGAAGCCATCTGCACTTTATCAATTATCTTTGGCCGCAACGCGATGCCCAATCAACATGGGACGAGTTCCGCAGTGGTAATCCGATGATGCGCGGATCACTCCATGTCGCGTGGAGAAAGAATGAACCCCTGCGAGCCCAGCCCCAGCCGGCTTCGGTCGCTGAGCGGGAGAGCCCCTAATCCCACCTGCCGAGGAGCTTGAGCCGCTGCGCGACTATAGGCCCGTGGAGCCTCCGCACGAGTGGGTTGCCGACAGACCCAATCCTAGCGTCAGGTCCGGCCATGATCCGGTCCGAACTCGTCACCCGCATCGCGGCGCAGAACCCGCACCTCTACACGAGGAACGTCGAGGCAGTGGTGGACGCCATCCTTGACCGCATCGCCGGGGCGCTAGTGACTGGCGACCGCGTCGAGCTGCGCGATTTCGGCACGTTCTGCGTCCGGGACCGCGAGGCCCGCGCCGGCCGGAACCCACGCACTGGCAAGCGGGTGGTCGTCCCGGCCAGAGCGCACGTTCATTTCAAGCCGGGTAAGGGGATGCAGGCGCGGCTCAACCGCCGGCAGGCCGATCCTGAACCTGAGGGCGAGGTGCTGCGCCTGCTTCAAGCGTCCTAGGAGACCCTTTTCAGTCCCGGAGCAGCCTGTCCCAAGGTACGGTAACGGGTAGATCCCAATGCTGGCCCCACGCATTGGACATATCCAGAAGGAACGATGACAGCACAGCGCCGAAATCTGCCGGCCCGGCAACCTCAAGACGGGGCAGTATTACGGCTCCTGACTGATCATTCTGGCCAAAGGACGAGCTTTCACGGTCGCCATACAGGAATAAAAACGATCCATCAATGCTTCGAATTTCAAGCTCTAGGGCATACGAGATTACCTCTTGCCCTGCCCGTCTCCGCAGCCGGTCAATTTGACATAATACGCCAGTGACTAGCTGAGCGACCCAATCGAAATACACATGCGTGCCGAACAGAGCGCGCTGGCTATTGTACCTCGCATGAGTGAGAGAAAACTCTACTAAGCCGTCGCCCCGAAGGGTGCGGTAAAGACGCTGATTGGCATCATGGTCAGGCAGCATCTCGAAGGCCCGCAGGCGCGGCCGCGGGTAGCCATTGAACATCCGAGAAGGATAGTCTGAAGCCAGATCCTTGTTGCCAATGGTGGTGTGGAATGCTCCCCCGTTCCACCAAAGATCACGCCTCTTCGTGAGGTCAGGTATCTGTGTATGGACGGAGGGAATTGCGGTTACCCTTATCAGGAAGGGGCCTCGGTTCCCTTGAACGGATTGGCTTTCTGCTATCTGCCACCTGCCGTCGGCTAAGTGTTGCCTCTCGGCGAATGCGGCCTCCAGTTTGTCGCCAGTCCTGGCGAGGTCCAGCGTCAGATCCTTGATTTCCCGAACATCCATCTTTGCGGCCCGCTCGCCTCGCCGAATGTAGAACTCCCGAGTGCCCTGCAGGCGATGAGGACCGCGGATCGATTTGCCAACTCGCAGCACGATGAACCCGGATCCCTTGGCGTCCTCTGGGATAGCCTGGCCGGCTAAGCTGACCAAGCGGGGTTCAATCGTATCCTCTGCGGCATCGAGCAGGCGCTTCAGGAGGGCTTCGCAGCGAGGCAGTGCCTGAAGGCGGTCAGCCACACGAGGTTCGTCGTTGGTCCCCGCCTCATGCAGTCCCAAGACGAGGGTTCCACCGTCTGCATTCGCAAAGGCGATCAACTCGGCAAGGATCTCGTCTCGCGCCAGGTTGCCGACCCCGTCGCCCTTCTCAATCCAGCGATCCGCCTTCTCGGGCTGGTTCTTGATCGGCTTGAAGGGAAGGTCCCCCTTGAACTCCAGTTCGTTCGTCTCCCGGGCACGAGCGTCCACCAAAGCATCAAGGTCGGCTTTCGTGATCGTGCCTATGGACTTGCTGAGAATGGACACACAGCGCTCCAGAAATCCTGGGGTCGGCATGCTAACTGCCGTGCCAACAGCCGTCATTACCGCGCCGTCAGGCGCTCTCGATAGCGCAACAGGCGCTTGGGCGACCGCGCGCTGATGACCCGGGCTGTGTAGAGGTCCTCACCCTGCAGGCGGCAATTCCCGACCCAGAGGTTGTCATTCTCGTTCAGCCATGCCCGCATGAGCTGCATGTAGCGGCGGATAGCCGGACGCTTCGCACCTGGTGGCGGGAAGAGCTTGTTGTCTTCGACCCGCCAGCGCGACAGGACGGCAGACAGGAAGTCGGGAACACGAATGAGGTCATCCACGAGCGCGGCTAGGTTCGCATCGGTGCTGGCGTGGTTCTTCATGCCGATCTCCGGCATCAGCTGTCCGCGGCGGTTGGTCTGCCAAAGCCAATTGAAGTTCAGCGTCGTGAAGGCATAGAAAGCTCCATCGCAATAATTGGTCATGTCGTCATCGTCCGGAAACCAAGAAAATATCCGGATAGGTGTGTTAGCGGCGAGCTTCCACGTGACATATGCGTTAAATAGGCTTAGAATTAGGACGCGTTCGAGAAGGTAGATGCTAAAGTTCTTTTTGCGGGCTTCGTTGTAGAACTTACGCACGTGCCGGACGTATCGTTCCGGTGTGCCGGTTCCAGCTATGCTGGCAAGCGTCTTCTCAAATAGGTCCCACACCGCAATCAAGTCGGCTTGGCGGTCATCGCTGCGTAAGAAGTGGGAGTCCCGCGAGACCAGAAACACGAAGCAGAAGCACGTCTCGGTCTCAAAGAACCGTTTCTGCTCCGAGGTTAGCCGCCCCGTGTGCTTGAAATCGCGGGGGAAGCACTGGCTTAGGGCGGCCCGAACCGGGTCAAGCCCTTGGTGCGAAATCGGGTAGAGTGCGAAGGAGTAGACATCGTGCCCGGTTCCTCGCGTCGCGGTGTTGAAATCGCTGGCGATGATCCACCTGTCTGCCGTCAGGTGCCGACCTATGAAAGCGCGCAGAGCGTGCGCCCCGCCGTGCTGGAAACTGCTATCCAGGTTGTAGACGAAGCGGCCCAAATCAAAGGTCATGGATCGCCTCTAGGCGTCCGCATCCCCCTCGACAACCTGAGGGGGCAATGCCACCTGTGCAGTATGCGCTACGCCCTCGCCGCCGTTGCCTTCATTGCCGCCACAGGTCAGGGAATGGCCCAAGGCAGCGCTGATGCCAGCTTCGGGTTCCGCGAAATCCCCTGCCGGTACTACGCCAATCCAAAGTCCGATCCGACCGGCGACATCGTCGATCTGATGCCGCAGATCTGGGAGGGCGTGGCTACCTACGTGAAGGCGCGCGGGCCACTCACCAGCTACCCGTCAGAATGCGCCATCAACGCCTTGGTCGAGGCTGAGTGCCGCCTGACGCCGAAAGCCTCGCTCGGCACAGCCATCAACGATCTCTATGCCAAGGTGAAGGCTGGGCGCACGCTCCCAAGCCCTCATGCCTGTGGGGCCTAAGACCCGGCAAGGCTACGCTTTTCCATAGTCTGCCGCAGCGGCGAACGCCTTCCCGCCCTTCGAGGCCTGCTTCAGCTCGGCCATGATGGACGATTGCGTGCCGTTCGCGGGGTAGACGTTGACGTTGTGCAGGTGCGTCTCGTCGTACCGCCGGTTGTCCTGAGCGCTGCGATTGTCGTTGCTGGTACGGCTCACCACTGCAGCGTTGGCTGCGTTCGCCTGCGCCACCGATGCCGCAGCGCCAGCTCGGCGAGCCGCATCGAATGCGGCTTCGGGCTTAGGCGGGGCATCGGGCATGGGGGCCTGCTTTGCGGCCTTCGCCGCCGCGGCTGCTGCCACGAGCCGATCTTCCATGCCCTGCTGATGCGCCCGACGCACCCACTCAGGGGCGTTGGCCGTCGAGCCGCCGGCCCCCCAGGCGGCAGGAGAGCCGCCGCCGACGTGGATGCCGTGAGCACCCATGTAGTTCGGGGCAGCACCGACACCGTTGGCGCCAGCCTTCACGCTCTCGCGGATGAACTTCTCCATCACCACGCGGTCGGCCTCGTTGGTCATGTCGAGGTAGCGCTTCTGCCCATTCGGACCCGTCGTGTAGAGCTTCAGATCGGCAGCATTGCCGTGGTTGTGGCGAGTGCTGCCGTACTGATGCGCTGGGTCCTGGCCGCCCGAAAAGACCTCGGCGTTGACACCGGCCGCTGCGGCTGCCGCCGAGATCTGCCGACCCAGAACATCAGAGATCCCCTGCGTTCGATGCTGCGCGTTGCCCTGCCGCTGATCCACTCCACCAGCGCCATTGACCGCCGGGATATCCTTCCTGTCCTGAGAGGGAGTGTATCCGCTCTCACCCCAGCTAGGATCAGCATCGCGAGGGCCTTTGTAGCCGTACCACTGGCTGAGCACGCCGGGGCCACGCTTTTTGATCAATTCCGCAACCCATCGTGTTTGGGCTGGAATTGTTTTTGGGTCGTGTAGATCTAGCCCGGTTTCCTTCTCGAACTCTGCACCAAGACCGCCACGACGGTTCAACTGGAATGGACCGTAGCTGTCTTCTTTGGAGTCCGATTTCACATCATAAGAATTGCTGTGTAGGGACTCGCCCGCACGTATGCCGTGAAGGATGCGTGGGTCAATCCCGGCTCGCTTCGCCTCAGCCTCGTAGAGGGCTGTCAGGCTGCCGGCAGTCCCGGTAGCGGCGCCTGCCTCACTGCTTGCGCCCCCGCCGATACCGAGCTTCCGCTTCAGCCACCGGCCGCCGCGCCGGAAGACACCACCCATGCCCGCACCGCCCGCTGCG
Source organism: Methylobacterium sp. NPDC080182 (assembly GCF_050281105.1). Taxonomy (NCBI): domain Bacteria; kingdom Pseudomonadati; phylum Pseudomonadota; class Alphaproteobacteria; order Hyphomicrobiales; family Methylobacteriaceae; genus Methylobacterium; species Methylobacterium sp. NPDC080182. The sequence goes on along the minus strand of NZ_JBNNWO010000010.1, from coordinate 148,972 downwards.
CCACTGGCCTCATCGTCCCAGTGGTTGCTGACGCCCGGCTTCGCGGCGTTCGGGACCGCCGCATCTGCGCCGATCGCCGTGCCCACGGCCGCGCCAACCGCCGCCGTGCCGCCGATGCCCAACGCCCCCAAGAGGGAACCGAAGATCCCTGGCGTGGCTGAACCCGTGATCGCGAGCCGGATGAGGCCTAGAACCCGCAGGAGGGCGAACAGCTTCGTGAACAGCCACGCGCCCAACAGGCCTTCGAATACGACCTTCCAGCCGCCGACCGCCTTGGCCGCATCGTTGGCCCCAGTCGCAAAATCCTTGATCGCCTGCCCGATGCCGTTCCAGTCGATGCTGCGCAGGTAGTCCGCGAGCTGCTTGACCTTCTCGGCGATCTGCGACCGCAGCCACTCGCCGTTGGCCTCGTACCACTTGATGACCTTCTCGATGATCTCGCTGATGGCGGGGGACAGGTTGGTCCAGATGGTCCGGCCGAGCCCTTCCGAGATCGTGCCGACATCGTGCATGGCGGTCGAGAACCGCTGCGCGTTCTCCGTGTCCGCCTTCGATAGCACCCCACCGAGGCGCTTCACCTTCTCCTGCGCCTCCCTCAGCTTGTCGCTGCCCTGGACCAGGAGCGCGATGGTACCGGGATCCAGCCCCGCCTGCTCCAGCAGGTTCGTCGTGAAGGAAACGCCCGCCTTCTCCGACATGGCTTTGGCGGCGTCGGCGATGTCGTAGAGCGTCCGCTGGGTATCCTTGCCGTAATGGATCACCTTGCCGGTGGCGCCCTGAAGCCGCGAGAGCATGTCGTAGGTCGCGCTGCGGCCCGTCAGCTTCATCTCGTTGTAGGAGTTGGCCAGCTTCGAGAAGGAGCCCGCAGCAGCGTCCGCGGAGCCCCCGGAGCGGGAGACGGCCCCCCCGAGAGCGGTAAGGGCTTCCGGGGTCGTCTCCAGCGATTTGGCGAGGCGTCCGACCGCGGCGTCCGAGGCCGTGATGTCGCTGATGAAGTCCTTCACCGCCCGGCCGGTGGTGAAGACGGCGAACAGCTTGAGGGCGTTGCGGATCAGCCGGTCGAAGCCCTCGCTGGCCCTGTCCAGGCTGCGCTCGATCTCCTTGGCCTCTTTCTCGGCGGCCTTGCGCGTCTTGAGGAGGGCAGCGGCCGCCTCCTTCTGACCCTTCGTGAATTCCTTAGGGTCGAGGCCGAGCGTCACCACCAACGCATCAATAACCGTTGCCATATCAGCCGCCCCTCACGTCATCCGCCTGAGTATTCACTGCTCAATCCCATCCCCGCCGGTCTGGATAAGCGTTTCCCATTTGCCGTTGACGACCTCGGCCTCAAGATCATGCTCAACGTAGACAACGGACCACTCGCCGCACGCGGGCGTGAGATCGGATTGGATCTTGATCCGGCCGCCAAATTGGACGTTCGGGTTGTACTGAGTGCTGACCTCGACAGCGACCTGGCGATAGCGGGGGTACCCGATCATTCCCGTCTGCGGGGAGATCAGCGGCACCGAGCCCTGCCGCGAGCCGCCCGGCTTCCAGATCGCCAAGGTGTCGTTGTGGATGTGCATGAGGCAGCGGGTTGCCTTCATGACCGCGACCGCCTGTCGGAAAGCAGAGCCCGGCAGGTACGGGTTGTCTAGGATCGCATCGACGCCGTTGTTCTCGAACTGCCAGCCACCCTTCTGGCATATCTGCTTCATCACCGTGTCGACCTTGGCCGACCCCTTCACGGATGTCGGGGCCGCATCCTTGATGTTGCCCAGGACACCGGCTTTCGCCGCGATCCGGAAGCAGGCCCCCGGAGCGGCGTGCATGTCGGCGTAGGCGTCGAAGATCGTGCCGGTGAAGACGAGGTTGGGGGTCTGCCCTTCCTCGTAGGCGTAGAGCTTGACCGAGTTCGCATCCCGCAGGGCGTACTGGCGCCCCATCGTGGTCATGCGGTTCATCATCTCCAGCGGCAGACCGTAGATGCCGAGCTGCAACTGGCCCATGTCCGGTGCGCCCGGCTGGATGATGTGTGCCGAGACCCGATGGCCCGTGAACCGCTGGCTGTTCTGGTTGCTGCCTGCGAACGTGCCGGACTTCAGCGTCAGCTCCACGTCGAGGCACTTTTTGGTGAAGCTCACGGGCTAGCTCCCCGGCGTCGGCGGGCCGCTCGTACCGTGAGCGTGGCCCTGGAGGTCGACCTGATCCGCGGTGCCCTGACCGGCCGTCATGTTGCCCGGAGACGTGATGTTGCCCTTGGTGTCGATCTTGACGCCGTTCAGGTTCCAGCCGTCCGACTTGTTCGAGGTGAGCGAGTTGCCGTTGCGGTCCTGGATGGTCATCCCACCGCCGCCGTCAGCATCATCGAAGCGGATGAACTGTTTGACCTGCTGAGCCTTCCGGGGAAGCACAGCCCCGAAGATAGCATCTGAGAGGGTTGAGCGTCGGAACGAGCCTGGATTACTCTCGGCCCAGTCGTTGTTCCGAGCCGCGGAATGGTCCCGGTCGAGAACCGAGAAGGTAGCGGTGTCCCCAACCTGCGGGTCATTGATGATGACGCTATCACCGGACTGGTTGCGCGGGACAGAGATCCCGTAGACCGTGCCGTGCGATGAAGTCTTTCCCAACCCGTCGACCTGTTTCACGGTCGGCTGAATATCGACCGTGCAAGGCTGAGTAAGGCTGTTCCGGTTGTGAACGGCCACGATCTTGGCGGTGAAGTGCGACCGCTTCTCCATGTCGATCTGATCAACGTGGAAGGCATGCCGGTTCACATCGGAGTTCGGGCCGGTCAGAGACTGCTGACCCGTGGTCTGATCGGTCTGCCCGCCCGCCGTGCCGCCGCTCATGACTTCGTTCTCGCCTGTTCCGCCATCCTGGCGTTGTGTCCATCAATCGTGATGACCTCCAGCATGTTGTAGAGGTCCCGCACGCCGTACACGGTCTGAAGCTGATAGAGTTCAGCCTTCCCGCTGCTGATCACTGTGGCGATGTTGCGGGGAATGTTCTGGTAATCACGCCAGCCGCGAGGGGGCCCGTCTCCGAAAGTTCCGACTTTGAGAGGCTTGCGAGCCGCGAAAAATTTACGTGAAGCTCTACGATCTCCTTCCGCAGCATGAGGCGCGTGGAGATTTCCTCAATGTCGTCAGGGACGAGGGCGCGGGCGAGTTGCAGGTTGCGCGGGTCCGGACAGATCTGCACGCACTCAAACATCTGCTGCCAGAGCGGTTTCACGTCGTCATACTTCAGGCTCTGCAACGCCTGGACACCCATGGCGGCGATGCCGGCCATCCCCGCGCCCTCGAAGTCGTCAGGGATCTCCGCGCCCGCAGCGGTTAGGGCCAGCAGGGCACGGATGCCCCAGTCCTCGGCCTGCTCTGCATCCATCTCCGTGAGGAGGAAGGTCTTGCCGGTGTCCCGGTTGTTGGGATCGTCGGAGGGGATGGTGATGCGCTTGGTCCTGCGGGCCATGGTGGTTCCTCTAGGAGATGCCTGGCACTGAGCCGACGTTGAGGCTGGAGAATTGGTCCGGTCCGGCAGGGGACAGGCCGCTGATGCTGGAGGAGGTCTGCGGCAGGGCAGACGAGCCAGGGACCCGCCCGACCTCTTGGCCGGTCGCAGGATCGGTAAAAACCGCCTCGCCCACGTCGGCCGTGTAGGCCGGCACGCTGTAGCCGCTGACGTTGTAGCCGCCAGAGAAGTCCTGCGTGGCGACCGAACTCATCTCGCTCGGGGTCGCGTCGCGGGGCTGGACCACGCCACCATCTACCGGGTTGGCGCCTGAGGGGGCTGTCGCGTCGCCGATGCCGCCGGTAGCGCTCGGAGTGCCGGTGCCCCCGGTGTTGGTGACGAGCTGACGAACCTCACGGCACCAGATGGCGACGGTCAGCAGGCCGACGCCGCGCTGCGCAGTACGGGCGAAGTCGTAGTGAACGATGTTGACGTTCTGAAAGACTTTCTCCGGCATTACAGCGTCGTAGAGCTGAAGGTTGCCTGCGATGGCTGCGACGGATGTGATGAGATCCGAACGGTTAGCTTCGCTTTCACCCGCACAATAGATGAGCCGCACATCGAACGGCAGCGCTACCTTGTCGTAGCTCTCGAACGCACCGCGCTCGACCGGGTAATCGGCGATCACCCATTCCCGCTTGTGGTCGAAGGCCGCAATACAATCGGCATTGATGACCGGGCCGCCATCTGGGCCGAATAGCCCCCATCGCCGAGCTATTGAGCCGGAGAAGAACGACAGGATGGCAGGGTCGTCGGCCGCCGCGAGGGCGATACCGACGCTGGCTCCCGTGGCGAACAAGACCGCCGGCACGCCGTCGACATCAGGAACGTTCACAAGCTCGGGCATCAGTCGACCAGCTCGCTCGGGTCGAGATAGACGAGCTGGAACCGGGAGCCGAGGCCGTCAGAGGTCGGATCCTCGGTCCCCATCGTGTCGGTGAACATGAGATCGCCGCTGAAGCCGAGATAGGCCGAGCGGACGAGGCGGTTACGGTCCTGGCAGATCACGCCGCCGACTAGCAGCGCTTCGTTGACGTAGAGATCCGCGAACAGCCCGTAGAGCTTCTGCTGGACGATGATCTTGCACGGCTGATTGCCGAGTTGCGCCTTAACCGACTGGTTCGGGACGGCCTGAAGCGGGATGATCTGCATGGCAGGCGCTGATGCTCCGCGCTGGGTCCGGGCAAAGCCATCCGCTAATCAGATGCCAATCACCGGGTTTCAGGGATTAAGCTACGGTCGAGCCCGCATAGGAAAAAGACCGACTTTTATATGGACCTGAGATAAGCTCCATATTTCTCTACATCGCATAGATTAGTAGCTGTTTTTGCTATGTAGATGCCAGCGCACATTGACCCTCGTCCTTCCAAGCGAGGCGCAGATGTCGCAGGAAATCGAAATCTTACCCGCGGAGGCTCCCGCCTTTGATCTGCCGCCCGGGGTCCGTGCTCCTGAGAACCTGCTGCTGTTCGAGAGCGAGGCCGCGCGCTTTCTCCGTGAGCCCGAAGCGCGGCTGCGCGCCCGCCGGTTCGCCGGCACCGGCCCCGTCTTCGTGAAGCCCGAGGATGAGCCGTGGGGCGTCCGATACTTTGTTTGGGATTTGATCCGGTGGGCCTGTCAGCACCGCCGGAATGAGATGCCGAGAGCCCCGCGTCGGGCCTCGCGCAAGGGCGCCTCTCAAGAGGCTGCCTGACCCGCCGCCTGGCGGGCCGATGCCCGCTGGCATCCCGAAGCTACCCCGACGCGCAAAAAAATCGGCCCCGACACGGGGTCACCGCGCGGGGCCGAAAAGGTCAGAATTGCTGTGACCGTACATAGTGGAAACCGAGCCCTTCGGCAATCGCCGCCTTTAGACCCTGACCGGACCTGCCTTGGGTTTTCGCCCGAGGCCGCCCGTGCTCGCAGGGTGATGAACCGTGTCTCCGTCAGCACCGAGCTTGCGGAGGTCATTGCTCAGCACGCCTTCGGCCGGGTCGAGAGCTGGAGGGCGCGCGCATGATTGCGACCGCTTCCCCCATCCATACCGCTAGCATCAACGGCGCCACGGTCCGCTTCTTCCGCGGGCCGGCTGACAGCCCTGACATGCCATGGCATGCCCATGAGGAATTGCTGGCGGCACTCGCGCTGCCACGCGACCTGCGTCGCGCCCTGAAGGCGGCTCTCCTGAAAAGTTGGAAGGAGGTCTGCCACACGGTCGAGGTCGACGGCGAGCCCGTGCTTATCGCGCCGCACTTCGTCGCTCAGGGCCTGATCGGCATGGCCCAGGAGATCGGGAAGGGCGTCACCACGACGCCTGACCTCGTTGACCGTGAATATGCCCGAGCCGGGGTCGCAGCGATGTCTGCGCTCACCGCGCACATCCCGGCGGCAACCGACCGGTTCACTTGGGCGATGCAGGCCTTCCATAATCAGGGAGGCGCAGCATGACGGCGCTTCCTCCCCCCATCGCCGAGAAGTGCGCAAAGGCCATCGGGCAACTCGCCAGCTCCCACGAAGGGCAGGTGGTGGCCGGCGCCCGCGGTCTCCTCAGGATCCTTGAAGGTGCCGGGCTCGGCATCACAGACCTGTCGGATCACATCACAGCGCAGCCCCGCGAGGTCGTGGTCTACCGCGAGCGTGCGGCCCAGCCCGAGCCTAGCCCCTTCGCTTACGGTTCGTGGCGGCAGACGTGGGCGGGGTGCGATCCACAGCGTCAGCACAAGGCGCGGGTCGACGTCCTACAGGCCGACCGCAGCGGGTTCCTGACCGATTGGGAATTTGCCTTCGTCCGGTCGCTGGGGCGGCAGCTCGCAGAGGGACGGCGCATCTCACCCAAGCAGGTGACGATCCTCAACGAACTGCACGCCCGGTACGTGGAGCGGTACGGATGACGGACCGCCTCCCGCCTCCGTCCGAGCGCGAGTTGTTCGCCTCGATGCTCGAATGCGCCCGCCAGGGTGCGGAGATCCGGCGCCGTGAGCGCCGGGTCACCCGGTGGCTCGGCCGCCGCAACCTTCGCCTTGAACGCGACCCCTCCGGCTACGCGATTTCCGACCGCTACAGCACCCTGTGCGAGGCGACCGGGCTGACGCTCGCCCAAGCCGAGATGTGGGCCGCCACCGTCCAATCACATGAGGGAGGCGCGGCTTGAGTACGTCCGCCAACATGCCCGAACGGTACGTGCCGACGAAGGCCGCGCAACAGGCGGTTGAGGGGCACGAGGTCTCCATCGTGCAGTCGCTCGGGATCCCGTGGACCGCAGGCCAGCGCACTCACATCAGGTGCCCCTATCCGGGCCATGGAGGGGCCGAGGATTGGCGCCTCAACAGCAAGGGGCGGGCGATCTGCACCTGCACCGGCAACAAGACGGACTCCGTTTTCAATATCGCTAGCAAGGTCCGCGGGGTCGATTTCGAAGAGGCCAAGGTCTGGTGTTGCGAGGCCATCGGCGCCACCGACCTCATCCGCGAGAAGTCGGCGGAAGGCGGGTTCCAGGCTACGGACGCCACGTCGCTGCTGAATGCCCCGCCCGAGCGTCGGGACGACAACCTGCCCCGGGCCTACCTAGCCCATCGGCTCGGACTGGAGCCGCAGGACGTGTTGATGCCGAGCACGGCGGCCGTGGGGATCCGGTCGCTGGGCTACTTCGATCCGCCCAAGGGTCGGGGGAAGCCGGCCAAGGTTGGGGACTATCCCTGCGCCGTGTTCGAACAGGTCGACGTTGCCGGCAACCGGCACGCCCATCGGATCTACCTTGCTCCTGGCGGAGCCGGGAAGGCCGACCTCGGGCGGGATGCGTCCGGCAAGGCTAGAGACCCGAAGAAGTCGGCGCGGCGGATCGGGGAGGAGAGCACCGCCGGCCGGAGCGTCATCTGGGGCGACCCGAATGCCCGGGCCTTCTGCATCTTGGCCGAAGGCGTCGAGACCGCTGCGGCCATCGCCGACGCCCTCCGGGAGGATATCGAGTACGAAGAGGTCTACGTGGTCGCCGCCATCAACGCGGGCGGCATCGAGGCCTTCACTCCAGGACCGAAAACCATTCGGGTCACGGTTGCTGCGGATCGGGACGAGGCGGCCAAGATCAGCCGCCCGGAGCCGACCCGCAGGGGCGAGCAGGCCGCTCGGAAGTTCGCGCTGCGCCACGGCCGTCGCCTCTCCGTCGACATTGCCTTGGCGGGTGAGCCCGGCACCAGCACAGACTGGCTCGACGTGTACCGCGCCCACGGCCCCGAAGCCGTGCGGGTGGGCCTGAAGCGCGCCGTCCCGTTCAAGGCGACGTCTGAGGAGATCGAGGACGAGGGCCGCCGGCAAGGCGACCAGGACGAGCTTGCCCGAGTAGAGCGCGATTACCCGTTGCCCACCCTCGACACGTTCAGCCTGACCTACCGCCGGACCGACGCCGGCCGGATCCGCGTGTGCAAGTTCGTGAAGGTGGAGGAGGAGCTGGTCACGCAACCGATCGCCTCCCCGTTCGGGGTGCTGGCTCGGTTGCGGTACCTCGACCAGGCCGACGCCTACGGGCTGCGTCTCGTGGTTGAGGACATGGGCGGGAAGCGCCGCGCCATCGACGTGGAGCGGGCCGCCTTCGCCAAGCAGGCGGCTTCCGAGACCCGGAGCATGCTGTTCGGCGCAGGCCTCCGGACGGAGGACGACGGCGAGAACATCGCGGTCAAGGTGCTCAAGGCCGCCGACCCGCAGAACGAGATCACGGTGGTCCGTCGTCCCGGCTGGCATAGCCTCGACGGCTCGGCCGAGCGGTTCTTCGTCTGCCCGGGCGGCGAGATCATCGGCGCGCCGGAAGGCCAGCCCTTGGAGTTGTCCTTGGGCTCGCGCATCAGCGAGGCGGTCGCGGCCGGCGGCACCCTGGAAGGCTGGCGCGCCGCCGTCGCGGCAGCGGCAGGGGTCACCCGGTGTCCGCACTGGACCCTCGGTGCCGTCGCGGGGTTCGCCGCCCCGCTGGTATCCCTCACCGGGCTCGACACCTGCGGCATCAACCTCAGCGGGACCACCTCGGGCGGCAAGACCACGACACAGCGCCTTGCGGTTTCGGCATGGTCTCGGGCGGCGCTCGACCAGCGCGATAGCCTACTGCAAAGCGCCCGTGCCACGGCGAACGGCGTTGAGGGCATGGCAGCCCGCGCCAACGGGACCATCCTTGCCTTGGACGAATTGGGCCACGTCACCGGCAAGGAGCTGGGCCGTACAATCTACTCGCTAGCCTCCGGCGTCGGCAAAAGCCGCATGACGGCGGACGCGCAGCTCCGGGCGTCCCATACGTGGTCGACCTTCGTCATCCTGTCGGCCGAGAAGTCGCTGGAGGAGAAGGTCCGCGGTGACGGTGGCGAGTGGTATGGCGGCATGGCCACCCGCATCCCGGACGTCGACATCACGGGCGTTGACCGCGCGGTGGATCAAGCCGTCATGGCCCAGATCCAGGCCGTGGATCAGCACTTCGGGCATGCCGGCCCGGCATTCGTCAGAGCGTTGATCGCGCACGGGATGCACCGGCAGGCGGATGAGATCCGGAAGGGGATCAACCTCGCCGCCGATCGCCTCGCGGGCCCTGGAGCAGATAGCGCTCTTCGCCGGGCCGCCCTGCCCTTCGCTATTCTGGCCACCGCCGGCCGCTTAGCTCGGAAGTTCGGGGTGCTTCCGGACGCGGTCGATGTCGAGAACGCGGTTCGGTGGGCCTGGGCCAAGTTCAACACCTCGACCGACGCCGCGGCCCTCGACCCTGAGACGCAGGCGGTGGCGAACCTGAGGGCTTGGGTGGCCGAGCGCTGGAACACGGAGGTGCAGCCCACCGAGCCTGAGGATGGCGTCCGTGCCGCCAACCGCAACGCTCTGGGCTGGTACGACGACGATGCCGTCTACATCCCGGCACACCGCATCGTGGAAGCCGCGGGCGGGACCCTGAAGGAAGTGGAGATCGGGCGGGCCCTCGACGCGCAGGGCCTCATCGCCAAGCGCAAGGCGGCCGACTGCTACTTCCTCGCCTACGTGCCCAAGATCGGGAAACTGAAGGCCTATGCGCTGCATCGGTCCGAGTTTCGGTCGACATCCCGGGAAGAGCCGCCCTTCGCTGTTCACGAGGGAGGGCGACGCTGATGGACCTCGCAGCCTTCTTCGCCGAGACGGCCGAGGCGGTTCAGCCTCAGCCCAAGCAGCCCGCAAGAGGTGCCGGATTTCCCGGATTTCCCGTTTCCAGGGGTGCTTCCGGGAACGGTCAAACCATTGAAGATAAAGACATTTCCCGGATTTCCCGTATTTCCCGTAGCCAAAACAAGGATCAGGTATCCGATCCATCTCAAACTGCCCAGGCGCGTGCGGGCGCGTGCGCGAGTGAGCGCGCGCGAGACATATGTGCGAACCCACGGGAAATGCGGGAACAGCGGGAAAAGCTAGAAAAGTCAAACACTTACATTTCCCGTTCCCTCTCTAGAAAACGGGAAAAAGAAGAAGAAACGGGAAATCTGGTGCCTCTGCCGGTCGGTGATAGCGTCACTCAGTGGCGCGCCGGCCTCGACCGCCTCGACCGTGAGCGGCCGCCCTGCCCCGGATACCGTTCGGGTGAGTGGGAAGCGGTGCTGGCCCGGGCCTACGCCTTCCTCGACCAGTTCGGCCCCCAGGCCGAGGCGCTGGGCTGGACCTCAGCGAGGTTGTTCGGGGCCCATCGTGAGGCTGGCATCGTCAGGGTCGACGCCTGCGGGGCTTTGGTGCTGCCAATCAGCGGACCGGTCCGCGCTATCACGGCCACAGAAGTCCGGTTCGGGCACCTCACCCACCGCGAGAAGCCCGGTCAGCTTGCCGGTGTCCCTTGGTGGGAGTGGGGCCGATGATCGCCCCGCAGAACGCCTTCGGCCCTTGGCGGCCGGACATTGACCCCGCCGAGCGGCTGGCTCGCCTGAGGTCCATGAGGGCGATTGCCCGGCTCACCCTCGGGCCCCGGGGCGAGATCTTCGCCGAGACGCTGCGCCAGGCGGAGACCAACCCTGACCAGCTTGAAGCCGCCCTGCACCAGCTCGAAGCGCTCGCTGCCCTCGACCGCAGGACGGTGCTCGCGTCCTTCGCTGCCCTTCATCGCCCCGCAGCCTGAGGAGATCCAAGGCATGAGCGCTACCCAGATCGATCGCATGTGGTTTCAGGCTCACCCCCGCCGGGAATATCGCCTGCGCCGGCAGACGCCCGCAGAGGTCGCCGCGTGGCCTGTCCAGCCCGGTCCCGACTTTGATCCCTGGTGCATCATCCGCCGCCGAGACGGCGTGATGGAGGTGTTCGCCATCAAGGCCGGCAGCCCGACTGATGACCACGACTTCGAGCTTGGCATCTTTTTTGACCACCTGCGAGAGGAGGCCGCATGACGCCCCGCGAGCGAGCCGCCTTCAATCAGGGCGTCGAGGCGATGCGCCAGATGGCGATGACCGCCGCCGTCACCATCGAGATCCGAGACGACGCCCGCGCGGTTCGGCAGCAGGCCGCAGCCGCTGCGCTCCATGGCCTCGCCGAGGGGGCCAAGGTGCTGCTGCTCGGGACCGATGCGGACCGGACAGCCGGCATACCTGCAACGCGGGATGCCGCGAATGCGTAAATGCGGTTTCGCGGGTTTGATGATATGAGGACTGAGAATAGGTAGCGCTATGAGAGACTTGAACGCCCGTCTCCGGAGGCTGGAGACCGCTATTCGCCCTCCGCGGCACCGCACGGTGCGCCGGTTCGCGATCGAGGGCCCGAAGAACTTGCCGGAGGGTGCCGCTGAAGCCTTCCTCCGGGAGTGCGGCCACGACCTGAAGGACGAAGACCTCAACATCATCCGGGTCGTGATCGCGCCCGGGCCGGACCTGGCGCTGAGGGATGTCACGGCAGAGGTCTGCCGATGAGCCCGCGCCCTGTTTTTTTCCTGTTGTTTACAGGCCACACCGCGGGATCGGGGGGCTGCTGATGGCGAACGAAGCCACTCAGTTCGAGCCCGGCCGGAGCGGCAACCCTGGCGGCCGTCCGAAGGGGTCCCGCAACCGCTCGACCAAGGCCCTGGAAGCTATCTTCGAGGGCGAGGCCGAGGCCCTGACCCGCAAGGCGATCGAGATGGCCTTGGAGGGCGACACCGTCGCGCTGCGGATGTGCATGGACCGTCTGATGCCCGTCCGGAAGGACAGGCCGATCACCTTCACGCTGCCGGAGATCGAGACCGCGGCCGATCTGACCAAGGCGACCCGCGCGCTGATGCAGGGCGTGGCGGACGGCGAGATCACCCCGTCAGAAGCGGCCGAACTGTCCAAGCTGGTCGACGCCCATGTGAAGGCCGTCGAGGTCCGAGACGTCGCGGCCCGGCTTGCCGCTCTGGAACAGGCCGCAGAGCAGACATCAACAGGAGGAAAGCGCCAATGGCAGGCCTGATGGACAGGATAGCGAGGCTGGAGGCCGCGGCCACCCGACCCACGACCGGCAAGCACCTCATCTTTCGGGTCGAGGCCCCGCGCGGCACACCGGGAGAGAAGATCATCACCATCCTGCGGGAGCGCGGGCACGCCATCCACGAGGGTGACGACGTGTTCCTGATGAACGTTGGCGGCTATGCGATGGCCGAAGGCGAACCGCCACGGGACCTATCCCCTACCCTGTTGACCGAGGAGGAGCGCGCTGCGGCTCCGGCGGCCGGGTGCTGGCCGAAGGGGCGCAAGTGGTTCACGTTCAAGCTCGAAAGCCCGGGGCTGAACGCATGAGCCAGCGTCTCGCCGAGCGGATCGCCCGGCTTGAGGCGGCCCGCAGGACGGTGCCTGTCCGGCTGACGCCCGAGCAAACCGCCGATGCCGCCCGCCGGTATGAGGCGACGCTGTACGAGCCGGGTGCGTCCGATCCCCGTGCCATGGCCTACTGGGCGACTGCGACCCTGCCCGAACTCGCCGATGACTACGCCGCTATGTGCCGCGGTGCCCCGGCCCCGTGGGAATGAGGTGGTGACCGTGGCTGACCTATCCCCTCAGCGGCGCACCCTAGGCCGCCGTCATCGTCACGGAGCCATCGTCGGGGTCAATGGCCTCGACCCGTGGCCCCGGCATGCTCATGGTCGCAAGCCTGTCCAAGAACCGGTTGCAGGCGGCAGCGAGGACGTCGCTGTCATCGGTCGGCATCACGCCCAGCAACTCGCGCATCAGCCCGGCTAGGGCCATATCCCGGCCCGAGCCGATGAAGCCGCCCGCCCCCTCGCGCTCGCGTTCGAAGGCCGAGATGACATTCTCGGCGATGATCCTGGCTGCGGTTTCAGTGTCAGGTCCCTGCATTTGTAGGCCCTCCGCATCGAGTCTGCGCTATCGTGCCTGATGGGAAATTTGGACGGCCGCGCTACATGATGTAACCAGCATGATCCATCGCGCCCCATGCGGCGCTCAGCGTGGACGACATGGCCATTCGGTTTCAGACGAACCCTCGCAAGGCCCTTGAGGTCATTGTGTGGTTCGCCAACAAGCAGCCGGGCATCGATTTTCACTCGATCCTCAAGCTGCTCTTTTTCGCAGACAAGGACCACCTCAACGAATGGGGCCGCCCCATCGTGGGTGATCGCTATTTCGCGCTTCCCTATGGGCCGGTCGCGCAGATGACCTACGACATCCTCAAGCGCGAGCCGCTGGCTCTTGAGGAGTTGAAGACGGCTAGCACGGACCTCCCGTTCGAGGTTCAGAATAGCTACTGCGTCTATCCTCACCGCGCGCCCGATCTGGACCGGCTCTCCGAGACGGATGTCGACGCTCTTGAGGCTGCTTGGGAGCGCTATGCGCATCTCGACTTCAGGGGACGCACGGACGAGTCGCATCGCCATCCGGCCTATCGGAATGCGGAAGTGGCTGGTCGACAGACCATGAGCTACGCCGACTTCCTTGAGGGGGAAATGGCGAGCCCTGAGATGATCGCCGACTTGGAAGAAACCGGACCGCGCCTGCGCCTCTGATGCCGGTTCCGCTCAACGTCGGCGATGTCATCCGCATCTATGACGGCACCACCGACCCGCAGAAGATGAAACGGTTCCTATGCGTGCTGGTCGCAGAGGGATGGTTCCTGCGCATCAACACCAACGCATTTTGGAAGCCGCACTTCCCTCTGCCGCATACCGGCAATGAGCACTGCCTGGACCACGACAGCTTCCTAGAGCTGCGAGGCGTCATCGAGTACGACGACTATTCGATTGAGAGCGCTCTGGACGAGCCAGGCAACCATCTTGGGCAGCTCAGCCGGGACGTGATCGCGCAGCTTGTCGAGCATCTGCCGAACGTGCGCACCATCGCGAAGGTCGAACGCGACCGGATCATCGAAAGCCTTTCAGCGCTCCTCTGAGCCTGCCGCATTTAGCGCATCTCGACCGACCAGAGGTGTTTATGGATTTCCTCCTTCACCTCCGTCATCAAGGCGCCCCCCTTCTGGCGAAGCTCCAAAGCCTTCTCGTGCTTTGATCCGGAGCCAATGCCTTGCAGCCCCATCTCCATCTCTATCATGGCGGTATTAATCAGGTCGTCTAGCGCCTCTAGTTTTTGTTCAAGAGGTTTGTTGATAAAAATCCCATATTTTTTTAGTCTTATCCGGAACTCATATACCTTATCGTTGGCAATGCCGAAGTGTTTCGCGTCAGTGATCCTCCTATAAACATCGAGCTTGTTGTGGCTGCTGATCACATCTTCGACTTCGTGCGGCTGGAAATTCTGGCGCTCAAGCAAGGACTTGAGCCGGTCATCCGATATGCGAGAGATGTCAACGTACTGCCGAAGCCCACTAGTTAGGTCTCTTGCATGGTAGAAAGCCTCTACCAGTTGGCGCCAAGTCTCAGGTAGCGTCTCATACTCGTACTGTCGAATTTTTGAGGATCGATCAAAGAGCGAGTTCATTTCGTATTTGACGCGCTCAAGCTCTTTGTTCTGAGCGTGTTTGTAGGCTTCGAGCCTTTCTGAGAATTTACTTTCGAGCCATCGAGACCCTAAAAATCGAAATAGGAGGAAGGAGCATCCAGCTGTCAAAAGAACTAGTATGCCAATGACGCCGAATACCTTGAACACTGCGCCTGCAAAATCGAAAGCGTAGTCCATGCGCCAGTCGATCCTCTAGGGTCTTGAGTGCCGTGCGATCCGTGTCGGCTATTTATAGGTCTAATCCCAGCCGTTCCTTCGCGACGTGCTTCAGGTATGCGGTCCCGAGATCCTTCAGCAGACCGAAGGTCCAGCCGCCCATCTTGGACGCGCCCTCCTTGGTTCGCTTCCACACTTCCGGGTCCCGGACGGTATCGAGGAATTCGTGACCCTCCCAAGTCAGGGAACGGTAGGTGATACCGTTCCCTGCAGGCTGGGCTCCGGGGCTGTTGAGGAAGCCGGCATCCCGCAGCATGGTCATGTGGTACTCGACCTCTTCGGGCGTGTGCCCATCGACGGCCATCTCTTCATCGTAACCGCTGATCACGACCATGGAGCCCGGACGCATCGGCAGCGCCTCCAGCTTCATGAGCACTTCTCGAACAAGCTCCATGTCCCGCTTCATAGGAAGCCGCTCCCGCTGTGGTCCTTGAAGAGGTTCGCCCGCCGGATGTAGCTCACGACCGTCTTCGGGTCCCTGTGCCGGGACTGGTCCATGATGCGGGTGAGGTCGGCGCCGCGCTCGGCCGCGGTGGTGATGTAGCCGGCCCGTAAGGAGTGTGCCCCGAAGGTCGAGGCATCGAGGCCGGCGGCCGTGCAGTAGCTCTGCAGGATGTTGGCGACGGATCGGTCAGTGAGGCGCACGCTCTCACCCTGCCGGACGTTCCCCGAACGAGACACTGGGCGGAACACCGGACCGGTCGCGATACCCGCGGCATCGAGCCAGTCCCACACCAGCGCCACCGGCCGGACGTAGCGCCCATGTGGGATCGCGATTTCGGCGCCCCTACCCTCTTGATCCGTCTTGGCCTTCCGTATCCGCACCCGCAGGCCTTCGGGCGCCTGAACCAGGTCCTCGACGTCGAGCGCCACCAGTTCCGATCGCCGAAGCGCGCCCGCGAAGCCGAGAGCCAACAGGGCCTTGTCGCGCTTGCCGGCGAGGGTCTGCGGCGTCTGGGCCAGAAGCATCTGAAGGATGTCGACGGTGGCCGCGGCCTTCTGGTTCGGAGCGACACCGACCTTGCGGCGGGCGCCCTTCAAGACCGCCCTCACCGCTTCGTCGTCGGTGGGATCCGGCGCCTTTGCCAGCTTGTGCGCATACTTGATGGCGGCGAGTCGGCGGCTGATGGTCGAGGCCGCCCGCCCGGCCTCAGCCTCGGCCACGATGAAGGCGGCCACGGTCTCAGGCCTCGCAGGTATGGCCGCGGCCCCGTGCCGGTCGCACCAGGCCTGAAAAACCTTGGCGTCGGTGGTGTAAGCGCGCACCGTCGAGCTGGCCTTGCTCGCCCGCTGGTAGGACTGGACGAGAGCCATGGCTTCGGCCGGCAACCCGCTGGTGTAGTCGGGCAGCACGGCCGGCAGGGTGTTGGGCGTGTCGTCGGTCATTTCAGCGGCGGCGGGTGAGGCAGTCCCCATTTATCCGCTTCCTTCCCCATGATCGCGTTGATTGCTTCCTTCGGGTAGCCCTCGGCCACTAGCTCGGAGCGGACCTTGAGCATCCGGGCATAGGCTTCCTGCGGGTACGTCTTGGCGTACCACTGCAAGCCGGGCTGCAGGGCGTTGGGCACGATGGCGGGCGGGCGGGGACGCTTAGCCATGGGCTGGCTCCTCCGTCTCCGGCGCGGCGAAGTCCTCGCTATCGCAGCCGCGGCCCACGGCCAGCATCTCCGCGAACATGGTTCCGAGGATCAGGTCGGCTTCGGCATCCGGAGGCAGGAACATGAACCGGGTCGGGCTCACCACCATCCCGCAGCGGAACCGATCGTCCTGATGATCGAACAGGAGCGCCGGGCAGGGCCCGACGTCCTCGGCCCCAAGGTACTCCTGCGCGATGGCGCAGGGCTGGAGCGCGCAGCAGTAGCCGCACCCATTGCACGGTTCGCCGAACCGCGGCTTTTCGGGGCCGCGTCCTACACCGGCCATCGTCAGGCCCCTGCCCTGCGGGTCGCAAGCCGGAGCTGCCGCACCGCCTGCTGGACCTCGGCCTCCACCTGATCTTCGCTCAGGCGGTCGAACACGCCCGCCGCACTCAGCGGCGCGAGCGCATCCCGGATCCGGCGCGAGACCGCGATGACGTCCGTGGCGCTGCCGCGGCCGAACTGCTCCTTAAGCAGCCCCTCCACGTGGGCATCCCGCTCGGCCCGGGACTGATATACCTTCGTCTTCATTTCTTCACCGCCCTTTCAACTCGGCCGGCTCGAAACTTCCGAGAATACCATTTATCGGAAGCTACATGCTCCGCGGTATCGAGGCAAGCAGGGAAGCCGCTTTCCAGATATACCGCGATGCAGGCATGCCGGCATTGGTATCAATCTGGGTCCTTGATATCAGATCGGCAAATGATATCATTCCGCTCTGTTAATATCAGGAGCGCTCACCGATGGCCGAGACCTCTGCCTTCGCCCTACGCATGCCCCCCGAGATCAAGGCGGCCGCCAAGGCTCTGACCAAAGTCGGGTTCGACGAGCCGTCCGATGCGGGCGAAGGCCTGATCAACAACATCTGGTGCCACAGCATCAACGACGCCCTGTGCTACCTGCTGCGGACCGGTCTGAAGGGGACGCTAACCCACATCGACACGGCCATCGCCGACTTCACCAAGAAAGTCGCGATCAGCGGGGAGATGATGGCGTGGTTCCTCCAGAACCCGGCCGCCTCGAACATCCTCCCGCACAACCTGCCCGAGGCCTCGCCCGCCCGAGCCGAGCTGCAGGAGATCATGTTCCCGGATGGCGTCGAGGATGAGCAGTGGACCGGCGGCATGAGCCGGCGCGAGGTGACCCAGAGTTATGCCGGGGAGCAGCAGCGCCTCTACGACTTGGTCGAGGCCAAGGGCGTCATCCAGAAAGCGCTGGCCGCTCGGGGGTAAGACCCTGATCTAAAAGCAACAAGACTGGCTACAGCGGAAGATTGCCGGCGCCAGAGATCCACCGGTCAATCACCCATTCCTCAGCCACCATTCTGCCTGGCACTATGCTAGTGTCGTACTCGCCAGGACGCTTCCGCCGCATATGAAACTCGTCGCCGGTTGAAACGATTTTCACCTCGACCCCGGTAGGATGTACGGCGGTGACAGTCCCCTTCAAACGGAAGGGGCCGTTTGGGCGCCCAAATTCGATCTCATCGCCGACGCGAAAAGGGCGGGGCTTATGCCCGTCGCCCTGCGGCTCCTCCATGATGCTTAGTCGTGTCCCGACCGTCAGAGTTGCGTTGTTCGTCCTGGCTCGGATTGGCATCCCAACTCCCAAGGCGCGGTTGAGTGTTTATGTCGGCGGCAAAGCAGGGTCCCACGAGATGCGGGCGGCGACTGAAACGGTCAAGTTGGCCTGCTGAGAACGGCGGTGACCGCCAAGCGGAAAACCTGCAACCCTGCATGCCGGTGTTGCGGGTAGCCTCTTCCCCGCTTCGCCGCAAAGCCTTAACCGCGGAATGAAAGGATGCCGGCAGTTCGGGTTGCCGGTGATCGGGAAAGCCGCGATGCATGTGATCCTGGTGGCGACCCAGAAGGGCGGCAGCGGCAAATCCACCCTCTGCGCCCATTTCGGGGCGCTTGCCCAGCGCGAGGGGCAAACCCTGCTGGTCGATGCCGATCCGCAGGGATCCCTGTCCTTCTGGTATAAGCGCCGCGAGGCCGACACGCCCCTGTTGGCGAAGGCAGACGGCAACACCTTTCCTGGGATCCTAGAGGCCGCCAAGGAAGACGGCGTTCAATGGGTGGTGGTCGACAGCCCGCCCCACAACGCCGCCCTGATCTCGTCCCTGATGTCGCGCGCGACCGTCACAGTGGTCCCGGTCCGCCCGGGACCCTTCGACCTCGATGCGGTGGCCGCGACCCTGGCGATGGCCAAGAGCCTCAAGGCCCCGATCGCTTGCGTCATCAACGCCGCGCCGCCGCCGACTCGGGATGCCGAGATCTCCATCGTCGCCGAGGCGCGCGCCATGCTGTCCGACATGGGCGCCCCAGTCCTGCCCGGTCAGGTATCGCAACGTGCCGGCCTTAGCCACGCTCTGATCTCCGGCCAGTCCGTGAACGAGTACGATCCGCAGGGCAGGGCGGCTGCCGAAATCGCCGGCATGTGGACGCAGGTGGTCGCTTTGGCTCACGAGTTCCGCCGCAAGCAGTAGACGCGGCATCGCGGTAACCCGCACATCCTGCATTCCTTCAATCCGCAATCGAGGCACCAACGATGGCAGGTCCGGTCCGTCCGAAACTCAACCAGTTCGTGGAGCAGAAGGCCCCGCCACCTGCGGCCCCCTCGACCGAGCCGGATGATGCCGAGACCACGCGCGAGGTCGAGCCGCCGGCCGCCGCGCCCTCCGACCTCAAGACGATGCAGGTGCGGGTGAACCGTGCGGGCTGGGTCGAGATGTCCCGGCTGGCACAGGACCTCGACATCCCGCTTGAGCGCCTGATGGTCGACGCATTCAACGACGTGCTGGTGAAGCACCGCAAGCCGCCCGTGGTCGAGCGCCGGTTGCCGGTGAAGAAGTGACAGTTGGTAGCATTCTCACGGTGATCGCGGGCCTTGCCGCTGCCGGAGCCGCTGGAACAGGCTTCCGAGCCGCGCAACTGTGGCTGCGCGCAAGTGCCGTTCAGCCGGATCCGGACTGGACGTTTGAGCGTCCCGAACCCGTGATCCCCGAGCTAAGTCAAATGGGCTGGACCGTCGCGATATTGAACGCCGGTCGAGACAGCGGGGCTTTGAACGCCCGTGCAGCCCGCTGGACAGCAGCGGCCGTCATCCTTGCGGCAGTCCAGTCCGCTGCGGGCTTCCTTGCATCCGCGTTCGCGTGACCCCGCTCCCGGCACTGTCTAGCGCAATGGGATCCCGGCTGGCTCACTCATAGCCACGTGGCCTTCTCGATGGGGATGTTCTGGAAGTTGCCTTCGCGGAATTCCCGGCCGACCTTCAGCCGAGCGAGCTTCACAGCTTTTTCGACGCTCATGCCCTCGAAACAGTGCACCAGAGCCTCGCCGATCACGTCCTCCCGCATGGTCCCGGTGAAGTTGGCGGGGAGGTGCCTCTTGATCTCGGCATAAAGGGCTTTGGGATCAGCCAACATCGCCGGGGCCGTTGGCGCCTCGAAGGCTCCGCGTTCCGCGACTAGCTGGGCATGGCGCGCTGCGTGCGCCTTAGACATTCGACGTCGGTTATAGGCAAGGTAAGCCTCGCCCTTAGCCGCCCGCCAGCGGCGATGATAGGCGGCATATTCCTCGCGGTGGGCCTGTCTCCAGCGCTTGTTCCAAGCCGCCCGGTACGCCTTGCCTCGGGCTATCGCCTCCGGGCTGTGCTTCGTGTTGGTGAGGTAGCGCTTCCGCATCTCTGGCGTGATTTCACGGCGGGTGCGCTTGCCGTCTGGCGTCCGCTCTGCCTTCGTCCGCGGTTTAACCCCTGCGGCCCGGCGCTTTGCCTCCCGGGTAACGCGCGCCCTGGCGTTCGCCTCCTCGCGGTTCTTTTCGCGCCACCGACGCTGCGTCTCTAGTCTTCGCTGCTGACGCTCTTCGTCGGTCAAAACTGATCGGCGTGGCATCGGACCTCCCGCTGAGCGTTTCGAGGTCGGACAATCTGTTGAATGGCAAATGGAGACAGTAAGAACAGGGACCGGACAAGTTTATCGATGCCGCCGAAAGCGGTGAGAACCTCCCTCAGTCGGGAATGGCAGTCCGTAATGGCAGTCCGTCCTAGCGGGGATTGGACGGACTGAGGGGTCAGCCCGCGACCTTCGCGCGGCGCTCAGGGATGTGCCCTGCCCGGATCTGATCAAGCGTCGGTGGCCAATGGTCCATCCACGCCCCAAAGGTGCATTGTCGGCCTCCATAGGCCTTCCGGCATAGGGACGCGACGCGTTCTCCGGGGATCGAGCCGCGAAGCAACAGCGTGTCCGCGACAGCCTTGATGGCTGCGGATCCCTGGGGCGAGCGCACGAGCGCGGCAGCCCGGTTCTCAGCAGCTCGGCTCACCGTCCAGCACTCTTTGTCACCCAAATCCCAAGCGTGGAGCAATTTGCTGAAGTCGCTCATGTCACCGCCACCGCCAGCCAGCGCACAGGCACCGAGCGGACGCCGCGTGTAGGCTGCTTCAGCGTAGACGCCTGCGAGGCAGTTGATCAGGTCGATGTCGCGGCTGATGGCCCGGACCCGGTCACACTCGGCCTGGTCCTCAGGAGTACCGGTGACCTTCAAGCGGCCAAACGGATAGCCGCATATGTCGTACCCGATCACCATGCCTTCGCAGGACACGAGACGGCCACGGCTATCCCGGATCCGCCGGCCGGCAAGGACCGCCTCGACTGTCTGCACCACGACCCGATCCGTGTGGTAGCCGAAGAACCAGCGCACCAGAGCGTGCCCAGCCTCATGATGGCAGGCGAGGGGGCGTCGACCCTTGGCCCGAACCACCGTCAGCCTTCCTTCTTGAGGAGAGGGGTCGAGTTGGGCAGCGCCTGCAGTGGCGCTCGGCCGTGCCGGACCTCTGGCGGGATCAGCGTCGTGTTGCCGTTCTCGTCCCGGATGGCGACGCCGTGCAGTGCTTGGCGGACCGCCCAACCCATATCAAGGGGATCGCTGCGGAGGCCGACGCAGTAGGCAGCTCGCTCAATGACTAACACGGTGTCATCATAGTTGTCGGCTTTGAATAACCGTTGATAATACTGGAATTGATCCGACTTTTTGGCCAACTGCGCGTGGTACATGGTGTTTACCTGCGCGTCATCGCCCGTCATCCGTTCGGAAAGAACCTCATTCCCGCGCATCCAACCGATGATATCGACCCGAGTGACGTCGCGACCTGGGTTGATCGTCTCCAGCCGATCGATGCAGGCGGCGAGGATGGCGTTGATGTGGTTGTCTATCGAGTAGGACGGTCGGCCGAGCTTCTTCGCCCCTGAAAAGAAGGTGTCCAGGGACGTGCGGTTGTCGTGGACGACGTCCTGCAGCAACCGATAGGCTTCGTGGGCCAACCGCAGACGGGGATGATCCTCTGCGAGGAAAGGCGGCCGCTCGTTCCGGATCACCTCGCGGGTAAGCGTCAGCAGGAAGGTTAGGGTGCAGGCCAGCCGTCCCGGTTCGGTGCTCATTCGGTCACCGATCACGGCGGGATCGAGGTTCCACGCTCCCTGTAGGAGGGCGATGGTTTCCTTCTTGAATGCCTTCTCCCGGCTGTCAGCGATGTCGGCCTCGACAGCCTTGGCGTGGCGCCGATCCTTGGCCCTCGCCTTCTCCGTAGCCCTCGGCATTGTCTCGGATCCCTTCCAAATCGGTAAGGTTTCGGTGGCGCACAAGTGCGGTTGCTAAAATGTTCCAGCCATAAGTTCGAGCGATAGGCTCGGGATAGCTCTGAATTTAGTGTTCTTCGCGGGTGCCGTCTTTGCGCATGCGGAAGCGAATACCTTGGCCTCCTCCATTCTCAGGAATGAACTCTAAGCCGCCTCGCTCGAAGGCTTCGACAAGTGCTTTGTTGTTCATCGTAGTGAGTCGGCGTGCGGGCTTCCCATCGACACTGCGAACCGTCTCAAAGGCACGGATCGTCGGCAGGGGGACGCCGGAGGCTTCCGATAGCTCTTTCTGATCGAGCCGCAGCAGCGAACGCGCTGCGCGGCACAGTTCCGGTGTCAGGTCCATCAAGCCTCTCCGCTGGTGTCTCTAAAAATATAACCTAGTGGCCTGATTGACAAGGGGTGGTTGTGTCTCCATAACGATCAAGTTATCACTTTGGAGACAAGACCGATGCCCTACCGCACCGTCTCCTGGACCCGGATCGACCGCGCTGGCCGCGACAGCCGCCCCACGATCCTCGCTGGCCTGCTCTCGGCCACAGCCCGTATCGGTATGACGGTGCGCACCACTCGCCGCCCGCTCTACGCCGCCGGTAAGTTCGACCGCGCCGCCATCATGTCTGCTGCCGTCAAGGCCGCCCAAGCCCATCAGGAGCGCTTCGGCGGCACCTGGGCCGAGGCGATGTCCGTCTGCCTCACCGCCGCGTGGCGATCCGCCAAGCTCGCCCGCCACATGGCTGCTCACTAAGCCTGCATTCCTGCATGCCTGTATTCCGCTATGCCTACATACCGCGATTGAGGATCTCATGCTGATCACCCGTACCTCGATGCTCTCACACGAGACCAACACCCTCGACTTGCCAGTGACCGAGGACCAGCTCGCCGCCTACGCGGCCGGCGGCTTCCTGCAGGACGTGTTCCGGCACCTGCCGCCACCCCTGCGCGAGTTCATCAAGACCGGCATCACCCCGGAGGAATGGCAGGCCCGGTTCGCGGCGCAGGACGAGGAGGACGAGGCGTGAGCGTCACCCTTTCCCGCCGTTCGGCGATCGGGGGCTTGTTGGCCATGACGCCGATGCCGGCGATTGCCAGCCGATCCGCTGATCCGTTCCCGGGCACCATTCTCCGGGCCGAGGCCGCCGATGCGGCCTACCGAGAGAGCGGGCGCCTCGCCCAAGAGATCCAAGCTGCGGGGCAGGGGCTTCCGCCGACCTGGCGCGCATATCGGGCAATCCTGCTCCGGGACCGGACCGTTGCCCGCACAGAGCTGCATGCCCTCACGCCTACGACCTTGAAGGCTGCGGCTGCGCTCGTCTCCTACTACCGGACCCGTGCCGAGACGTCCGGCGATCCTAGGGCCCTGCACGCGGCACGGCGCCGCCTGCGGAAGGTCTTCCGGCGCCCGGGCGCTATCGGCTGCCCCATCGACCTTGATGGAGATCTCGCATGATCCGCGATCTCCCCCGCCGCAACCTGCTTGGCGCCGCCCTATCCACGATGGTGGCTGGCACCGTCTCCGCGCTCTCGGCCGAGCCTGACCCGATCCTCGCTGCCATCCAGGCCGTGCGCGAGACCTCCGCAGCCCTGACTTCCGCCCTCGACGGGCTGAACGAAGACGACCCGGTCCAGATGCGCCGGGCGGATGAAGCCGCGGACCGTGATGCGGACGCCCGCAACGCTCTGGGGAAGGTGCGCCCGACAACGCCCGCCGGCTTTCGCGCCCTGGTCAAGTTCCACGCCGAGGACGTGACGTGGATGGAGCCGGACACCTTCGGGGCGCTGGCCCTTCGGGATCTCGCGTCCGCCCTGGAGGACTTCGCCGAGACGATCACCCCACGCGGGCCCGTCGTCTCCCTGCGCCAGATACCTGCAAGCCGCCATGACGCGTTGCAGGGAAGCCGCTAACCCTCATAGAAGGATTGCCGCACATGCTGACGATTGAGCACGCCGCGACGCCCGACCCCATTCACGCGGTGATCGAGCGCCACCGTGCCGCCTGGGAGGCCTACCAGACCGCGCCGGAGGACATTCAGCACCCCGAGACGGTCGAGGCAGATCAGGAGACGTTCGACGCTCTGACGGCGCTCCTGAGCACCCCGTGCGCCAGCCGGTTCGGCGCCCTCGCTTTGCAGGGACACCTTCAGTGGTGGCTGAAGGAAGAAGAGCCAAACGCTGGCGCCTACGGCGACGATTGGCACGTGGCCCGTGCCCGGGTGGGCGACCTAGCGCTGTTCCTTGGACAGCCCATGACAGCCGTAGCCCTGAACCCCGAGCCGCTGCCTGTGCCGCTCGGTGCGCTAGCCGCCGGCATCGTCGCCCGGATGGCCCTGAATGATCGCCGTGTCGGTCGCCTCCCTGGCCACTGAGCCGGCATTGCGGACTAACCCTAGGGGCAGGATCCGTTTACCTTCGGGTATGTCTCCAAAAATATAAGATGCTATGCGCGTTGACACGGCCGGGAACCGTCTCCATAACACTCAAGTTGTTATTTCAGAGACAAGGCAGGGCGGCACTGATGCCCTTCTTCGACCAACCTTTCTGACGTGACCCCACCGGCAGCTAGCCGGCCTCCATCCTCGCAGTCGACATCTCAAGCCCCGGAGCACCGGTTATGGCTACGACCTCGCGCGCCCTGATCACGACCGCAGCCTGCTCCAGCCTCACGTTGACCAGGCGCTCGAAGGCTGCCCGCCGGCTGCCGGTTGATAGTCGCTTCCTCAACCTACCGAACGAGCCGATCCCCGGTGAAGTCGAGCCCTGGGAGGCTGTTGAGCCGATCCGGCCGGACACGGCGCACAGCCGGTCCCTGCGCTTCCTTGACGTCGCTGGCGAGCTGTTCGCCGCCATCGCCATCATCGGCGGGGGCATGGTGCTCACCGGTCTCGCCTCCCTGCTCTGATCTTCTGGACCTGCAATCCGGCATACCTTCAACCCTGCAAAGCGGAGTGCCTGCAATGCGCAACTTGCTGAAGTTCCGTCGCATCACCGAACGCCCGTCGCTGAAGGAGCGTGCCGCAGGCTTGAAGGCTAGCCTCAGCCAAGTCGTTGCCCAGCCCCGCCCTATGCCGGCGCCGGGTAGCGAAGAGGCGAAGGCCGCATTCAAGGACGCCTGCCACCAGCACACCATCCGCACGCAGTTCGCGAACGGCTACCCCGAGCTGAAGCGCACTGAGATTGAGTGGTGGACCGCCGACAGCATCGGCAAGGCGCTGGAGACGGGTGAGTTGACCCCGGCCGAGTGTGCCCGCCTCTACCCGCTGGCCACCGAGCGCGAACTGCGCATGGCCGAGATTGAGCACGAACTGAACCTCGGTGGCCTGTTCGCCTTGGCCTTCGCAGAGAGCTACCCCGTCACTGCCGACGAGCAAGATACGTCCGAGGACGATCTCAGCCTTGATGCCGAACTATTGCACCTCGGCCAGCAGTTCGAGGCCGCCCGGGAGCGTGAGACCGCGGCCTGCGAAGCCTGCAACGCGGCCCAGCGTGAGGCGGACCGGCATATGCCCGAGCGCCCGGCCTGCCTAACCCTGCGCGTCTCAGACCATCCGCTGAACGTCTATCCGCACCGGATGCACCCTGACGCTTTGGAAGGCATCCAACTCGGTACCGCAGACATCGAGTGGCTGCGGCGCAAGATGCCGATGATGCACGAGGTGCTGCGACCGATCCGCGAAGGCGAGCGCGCCCATGTCGACCACCCGGGCCGCAAGTTCGATATCGTGCCTCATCCCGAGGCCCAGGCTCGGGCAGAGGAGATCGTGGCTGCCTCGGATGCTTGGCACGCCGAGCGCGTTCGCATCCACGGCGAGTACGTCACTCAAGCTCTTGATGATGCCGCCAACGACGCGGGCAACGCCGCGGTCGCCTTAGCGGAGCGTATCGCGGCTCTGCCCGCCCGCACCGCGGAGGGCTTCCGGGTAAAGCTGCGCGCCCTCTCGCACTACCGCCGCAACACGCTGCTGTCCGAGATCACGGACGAGCCCGATCCTGATCAGCTCCTGTCGCATTCGCTCTGGCGCGACGTGCAGGGCGAGGGCGTAGCGAGCGACGACGGTCACGCTGCCACGGTGGAGGAGGCCGCCAGCCTCGACTTCACCGCCTACGCATTCGACATACCGATCCGCGATCCGAATGGCTGGATGGAGGAATTTTCTCACCACGCCATCGGCATGCACATCTCTGACCGAACCTTGCGCATGAGCAAGCCCGAGTTGGTCGCCTTCATTCAGAAGGGGGGCGAGCGGGATGCGGATGTGCCCGGAACCATGCTAGCGGCGCTCGATAGCGCACAGAAGACGTTCGAAGGCTGGGGCAAGCTGCTGGATGTGGCGCGCACCCGGTATCTTGTCGCGGCATCATCCGCAGTTCTGACGCACGAAGGCACACCGCCCGAAAATGCGGCCCCAGAGCCCCAGCAGGAGGAACGGCCGGCCCCCGTGCCGCTGCCTGCCTCTAGCGTCGCAGGCATGTTGGATCTCGCGTCCGCCACAATGGACGAACTGCAGGCGGTCCATGACGTGGCAGAGCGTATCGGCAGCGTGGCCTATGCCCATGCATGGGGCGCTCGCTGTCGGAGTGGCGAGAACAAGCACGGCGCCCCCTACTTCAATGTCGCTGGCGACCTCGTGCAGTGGATCGGGGATGCTCTGACTGCGGTGGAGACTGCGGTCCACGAGGAAGCCCGGCGGCGCGTGCCGGACGGCGCATTTGAGCGCGAAGTTCGGCTGCAGATACTCGCCGCTCCAGTGACCCAGAACGGCGACGACGACGAGGTCGAGGCATTCGCCCGCGAACTGCTGGCTCACTCCGTAGCTCTGCGCGAGGGCCGCTGACAACGGCCCTCCCCAGCCCAGTAGCCGTGCGTACCGCCCCGGCCGGATCCCGCCGGCGGACTGCCAGTCCCACACAGCACCCGAGACCCTGACATGAGCACCGTGGTTCGCTTTCCCGGCGGCAAGACAGCCGCGGCCGCCCCGATCCCTCGGGAGGAATTCGAAAAGCTGGCCGAGCTGGCGCTCGACATCGTTGACCGGATCGTTGCCCTTCTCGATGCCGATGACGGCGATCCCGACACCGAGGACGGCGGGGATGCGGAACCCAGCCTCGGCGCTCCCGAGAACCATCACGGCTCGCAGGTTGTATGGCTGCGGGGCACCGACCGGGACCTTGAGGTTGACGCTCTGGGACCGGACGAGTGCGCCTGATCCTCGCGCCGCTGGCTTGGTGGAACATGCGGCGGGTCCGACGTGCCACCAGGGATATGCGCCGCGCGAACTTCTACGCGACGCGATCTCTCCGGACCTTGATAGCGGTCGGCCTGGCGCCGCTGGAGGTCACGCCTAGCGGAGTTCCTGCAGTTCCCCCGATGCCGGACACAGGGCGTTGGGGCTGAGATCTGGGTCTAGGAACGGCTCGGATGATCGAAGGACTCCACAGTAGGCTCTCCTTCTGGCCAAGGGCCCGCCATGACCTCCTGTTCCAGTCTGAGCATCCGCCGCTCGCGCCTGCTCAGCGCGCTGCGGGGCTTGCGTGCCCAGCGCTCATGCTCTGGCAGATTATCCAGCGATATGCCCCGGCCTCGACCGTGCCCGCGGCCGCGGCCCCTGAAGTGGGTCGCAGGAGCGTAGGCCGGGTCTATGCGCCTGCGTTCATCGTGGACAGACAGGTTTCTCAGCGGCGGCAGCGGATATGAGACGGTGCAATCCCGGATGCCGTTGGGGCGGTAGGGGCTGGCGTACCACTGCTCCATCTCCGGTGACGGCTTAGGTCGGCCTGGGCATGCGTCCCAAGCCGCATCGATTTCATCCTGTTCGGCTTCCTCTAAAGCCTCACGATTTCTGCCGTCAGGCAGAACAACTGGGCGTACCGACAAATCTGGTGGTTGGCCCTCAAACATCCCCGCCCGAAGGCTGCGCGCTAGGGTGTCTGCGCTGAACCCTTTCCATATCCGGGCATCAAGGGTTTCATCGAGTTCCTGCGCCGTCAGCCCCATAGGCAGCCGGTGCTCATAGATCTCGCTGCTGGTATGATAATGGCCATATCGGAGGATGGCCTTCGCCCTCAAAGTCTCGAAATCAAGGCCCTTCGCGTAGCGATTTATGCGCTTTAAATTCGCGTTCATGCTTTCCGTGAACGCGGATGTAAATCGGCCATGCGTCCAGTAATTAAATATCTCTGTTCTCCAATCCTTTCCTACGGTGTTGCGAACCGATAGAAAGTGTTCGTTTACCTTGCTGTATTTCGTGTTTTCAAGAAAGTTGCACCATTCGTCAAAGGCATGTTCCGCCTCGATGCGGTTTGCATAAGAATAAATGCGCTCGAATTTTTCTTTGAGGCGGTGTGCCCGTGCGAGTTGTGGGCTAGCTGCTTTTATATCTTTGAGTAGCTGCTTCTGTTTCGCTGTTAGCTTGAAGCGATTTTTGTTGAAGATCCTAGCTTGCTGACGCAGTTCCGCGGCTAGGGGTTGAGGCAAGTCATCGGTGAAGGCGATGCGCGCCTGATCCATCGCATTCGTGACCAACTGAATGACATGGAATTTGTCGACGACGATATCCGCCCATTCGAAAACGTCCTTCACAGCGGATCTATAAAGCGTGCTCATGTCCATGACGACGATGCGCACATTGAAGTGATATGCGTGTTTGCGGAGGCTTTCTCTCACGCTTTCGCGGCTGTTGCCGTCAAATATGGGTCATTCGTCATTCGGGGTTGATGGCTGAGAAGCGGGCTTGATGCCCGCTTCGTCGTTTGGGGTTGATCAGGCGTCGCCCCAACTCTGTCGGGCGCGTCTCTCGGGAGTCAGCTTCCCCTTCCGGAAAGCTTCCAGATCATCTTCGTACAGGCTGTAGGCGTAGAGCCACGTCGGCTCGTTGCGTGGGTGATACCGGTCTGGGTTCGAGAGGCGGCCGCGATTGAGGTAGCCATCGGCGGCGCCCTGCGCGAGCACGCGGCTTACGCGGGCACGAGCACGCTCGCAGTTCGGGTCATGCGTCCGGCCGGGGAACGCCTTAGCGAAGTCGTACACGAACGCTTCGTCCTGATCGTAGAGCGTCGTCGCCGAGACGCTGATGCCGCAGCCGCCGACCGAGTGCTCAAACAGCCAGCGCAGGACAAAGGCGAGCCGCTGGCCCTTGGGGCCAAGGGGCGCCTCAACCTTGGGATCGAGGGAGGCGGCCATCAGGCCGCCTCCGCCAGAACGTTGAGTTCGGCCACGTCGTAGCAGTCCTGAGCGGCGCGGTAGGCGGTGTTCGGGCACATGCCGAAGTCGCAGAGCTTGCCGGTCAGAACGCGCATCGCGGCGCGGGTGCGCTTGCCCTGACGCAGGAGCTTCTCGAAGTGGGCGACGGCGGCGGTCTCGATCTGGTGGCGGGTCATGTGGGCTCTCCGTCTCTGATGTAGACAGAGTAACCGTCCCCGCTTATGGTGTCAATAAGCGTCCCCTCTTATTTTGGTGCCTTGATGCATTTTCCGTCCCCGGTTAGAGCCCGCCGTATGGGCCGCCCCGCGTTGAACCTCGAAGAGACCAAGGTCCGCCTGAACGCGGGTCAGAAGGATCGCATCATCGCGCTCGTCGGCGAGCAGCGGATGTCGGCCTACATCCGGGAGACGCTGGAAGCCCGCCTTCAGAAGGACGAGGCCGCGGCAAAGCGGAAGCCGAGCAAAGGGGCTGCCGAGGGGACCGAGTGACGGACCTGTTGCGCCTCTCCAAACTCTTCGTTGCGAGCCAGTACGAAGAGGACGGTACTCTCATCATTGAGACGAAGAGCAAGAACCCGCGCTCTCCGAAGCGGTGCTGCCTGCTCCACTCGCTCGACAAGAACGGCACGAAGCGCCAGCGCTTCCGCGATCACCCCGTGCAGGGCCAGCCGACGATGCTGGAGGTCGTGCGGCAGCGCTTCAAGTGCTCGTTCTGCGGCGCGACTCACTACGAGGAACTTCCAGACGTAGACGGCGATCGACGCATCACCGTGCGCTTCCGGACCTACCTTGAGGACCAAGCGATCCGCCTGCCCTTCACGCAGGTGGCGGCGCTCAATGGAGTGCACGAGACGCTGATCCGCCGCCTGTTCGAAGAGCGGGCCGCGCGGGATCTCGCCGACTACAAGCCGTCGCTACCGCGCGTCCTCGGCATGGATGAGATCTACCTGCATAAGCGGGCGCGGTTCGTGATCGGCGACGTGGCGAACAAGACGATGCTCGACATGCAGCCGGGGCGGAGGGACGTGGACCTGCGGGCCTACTTTGAGCCCCTGTCTGGCCGAGACCGGGTTGAGGTGGTCTGTCAGGACATGTGGAAGGGCTACCACACCCTGACCAAGGCCATGTTCCCAAACGCCGTGACGGTGATCGACAAGTACCACGTCCAGCGCACCGCGAACTACGGCATGGAGGTCGTGCGGAAGGCGCTCTACCACAACCTGTCGAACAAGGACCGGATCGCGCTGAAGCGGCAGCGAGCCGTCTTTCTCGCCCGCTGGGAGACCTGCAAGCCGGAGACGAGGACTCGGCTGGATAGGCTCTTCGGCCTCTACCCTGCGCTCGCGACGGCCTACGATCTCAAGGAACGCTTCTACGACATCTACGAGGCCGAGAGCCGCGCTGCTGCTGAGGAGGCCACGACCCGTTGGCTCGCCAGCGTGCCATCCGAGTTCGAGCGCCCATTCAAGACGAGCATCGACGCCATCAACAACTGGCGGCCGCACATCCTTCGCTACTTCGAGCACCGCTACACGAGCGGCTACGTGGAGCGACTGAACGGCCTTATCCGTGCCATGAACCGCAGCGGCACCGGCTACAGCTTCGAGGTGCTGCGGGCAAAGGCGCTGCTGAAACACGGCCGGATCATTGGCCCAGCCGACCGGCTCTACTCGCTGAGGATTGGCGAAGAAGGGGCAGCGGAGGCTCCTGAGATACCTTCGCTGTGGCTCCTCGGCATCGAGCTATCAACCTTGGAGGCCGATCTGGAGGCCGGTACGTTCTGACCTCAGATCAACCCCGGATGACGAAGAACCCAATCTTCTCGCTGCCCAACCGCCCGGCACCCGCCGCGGCGGTTAATTTTTGGCAAAATCGCCCCATAAAATCCGAGCCGCGCCGAAATAAGCGGCCGAAGCTTCCTCGGCTGTGTTAAATGTCCCGATGTAAAGCTTCTGGCTGTCTTTCTGGATGCTTGCCGAAAATCGACCACTCTTTTCTGTCGAAACACCTTTGATGCCGAGCTTATTCCGTCTGCTTACGACCATATTCGCATTATTCTCGGCCGACGTGGCTAGGCGGATGTTTCCTCGCCGGTTGTTGAGGCCATCCCCATCTCTGTGGTCAACCTTTGCGCCCTGCGGCGCATCCAGGATCGCTCTGTGCATCAAGACGACCGACCCCGGTCTGTCGCCGCATCTCGCCGCATAGGCGTGCCCAAGTCTGAGCATCATGACGCGCCAGCCGTAATTTTCGACAACTGGAACGTCAGAGACGTCGATGATTGCCTCAAAGCCTCGCGTCAAAGCGACGTAGGCCACGTCGCCTTCTATTCGAATTTCAGAGGGCTTGCGCTTCCACATCTCAGCGGCCCTCCGCTTTGGCGATGGCGGCATAAGCCGACCTGAAGGCCGCGAGCAGTTCCGTGGCACCGTCCGCCATACCAAGTCGCTGGGCCCAGTCGGCAGCGCCATCCTCGTCCATATCGCCAAAGTCGAAAATGGCATCAAGCTCGCGCAGGGCCGCCGACATGTCGTCGTAGCTGTTCGCAGCCTGGACGATGTGCGGCATCAGGTCGATTGCACCTTCGCCTTTCAGCTCCAACTCGCGCTCAATGCCGCAGTCGTCGCTGTAGGCGATGGCCGTGTCATCGACCGGGCGGCCAGAGCCGTCGGTGACAAAGCCAATCTCGAAGCGGGGGATGTCACGGATCACTGGCTTGCTCCTCAAATCAACATCGCGTAGATAATCTACGTCGCGTCGATTTCAGATGCAACGGAAATCTACGTCATGTTGACTATTTGCGGGGCTGATGGCCGTGCGCTACGGCGCCGCCCCATGGACAACGAACCTTGGCAGCGCCGGGCGAAAGAAGCGGGCCTCACGCAGGTCACGCTTGCGCGTCTGCTCGGGCGCCCGGTCAACACGATCTCCCGCCAGATCCGCGGCGAGCACGGGGAGGTGCCGCAGCACCTCGTCGCCGTTATCGTGGCTTGGGAGATGATGACGCCGGAACAGCGGGAGGAGTGGATCTCAACTACCCGCCGGGCTTGCGGTCTATCTTAGGCCTTCATGCCGGCGAGCGCATCGGTGAGCGCCCGAGCAATCACCTTGGCCGTCTCAACTCCCTCTTCGGGCGATAGCCTTCCGGTCTGCAGGCGGCGTTCCGGATTGTCTGAAACATAGCAATACGCCGCAGCCTTCCCGTTGGCGTCGACCACCTTGATCGCTTCCTCCAGGCGTTCGATCTGGAGGGGGAGGACGAGGCCGAGGTCGGTCATTGCAGGCGATCCGAGGGCGGCTCCATCAAGCCGTTGCGGATTGCCAGAGCGAGCAAGTCGCTATCGTTGAGCGTCTTGCCATTGACGAACCAGAAGGCGTGATCGTCGCCCCACGGCTTCACGTCGTACCCCGCTGCGATCAGGGCGTCTGCGGCTTCGGTGATCGCGTCGTGGTCGTCGCTCATGGCTATGGCTGATAGAACTCGGTTCGCGACGGGAACGGGATCGGCTTTGTCGGCCCCTCGGTCGGCACCATAGACGGCCGCACCCCAAGCGGTCGGGTTGCCTCAAGGTAGGCGACGCGCTCTAAGGCCTGCACGAGGGCCGCCAACGTTTCCTGATGCGTCAGCTCGTTGAGAGCCTTGCCACGGAACCGCACGTGGCGTTTCGGATCGAAGTCCATCATCGTCTCTGGCCCTCGCTCATGGGTTGAGGCTACCGCGGGCGGATCGTGCGGGGAAGGGAGGATGCCCCTCCCGGATTAGAACTGGTAGCTCGCGCGCCAGTCGGCATAGAACGCCCGCTGATGCGCCAGCATGCTCTCGAACGGGTCCAATTCGCTGATCACGGGCGTCGTCCAAGCCATCGTTAAACCCTGCCCTTCCGCCCTCAGTACGGGTATGGCTTCGGTATCGACGCCCCCTTCGGCAGCGGTTCGCCCTCTGCATCGGTAAAGTCCTCTGGGTCAGTTCCCGCGCAATCCGCGTGCATGAACCCGCTGTTGTTCACATCGCCATATCCCAGGTCGCCGGGCCTAATCGTCTTGCCGCAAGCAACGCATTCGGTCGTATCGTGTTCGTGATTTTCCATCGTCACTCTCCTGTGTGTCAGACGGAGTGCCCGTCATCCCCTTCTCTCAACCCGCTGCCAGACGGTGATCCTGAGCGGGGTCTGGCGCATCGCCTTCGGCGACCGGGCTGTCGTCTCCGACCGAGGCTTCGCCTCGGCCCTTACGGGCTTCCATCCCTTGCGCGGGCGGGGTGTTTATGGGGAACCAACGAGAAGGTCCTGGGCCGGGGGTCCACCGACCCTCCATGCACCAATGATCGTCGTACATGCTGCCGCGATAGGGCTTCCCCCAGCGCATCGGCGCGATAATGCGGGGGTACCCGCGAGTGAAGTTGTTACCGACAATCTCAGGCCATTCACCCCAGACCCAAGAGCCGTCCTTGGGCGCCGTCGCGATCGGCTGCCATCCGCGCGAGGGATCGCAGGCCGAATGGCCCGAAACCGAAGGGTTCGGCCCGTCAGGGCAAGAGCCCGGTTCGCTGTGCGAACGCGCCATGGTCTTCATTCCCTCAGCCCTCCTCGGTGGGAGCAGGGGAGGAGAGGGCGAACGGCACCATCGGGATCAGCATGAACCCGCGAGCCTCAATCCTCCGGATCAGTTCGTCTGCCTCGGCTTGGTAGCCCTCGAAGTGCCCCGTGCAGCCTTCGTCGGTCAGTCCGACATCCTCGTCGCGCTCGCGCCGGTACTCATCCAGCTTGCCGTCGATCGACGCCCAGGCTTCGGCTACGGCATCAATGGCTTTCGGGCTTGGCATCCTCTCCTCCTCATGCGTCCTTGGTCGCGAGACGGCCGGCTTCGGGCTTCGGAACATTCATCATCTTCCCGCAGTCGCAGCAGTAGGTGACGCCGAGCCCATCGGTGGCCTTCATCGTGTGCGGGCAGCGCCGGTCGACGCGACCGCTCCGAAGCTTCTTCTCGGCCATCACTGGTCTCCTTGGGACGGGGCTTCGGAAAGGGCAGAACGAGCCCGGCTGTTGCCCTCAAACCAACTTGAGTTCGGATCCAGCGGCGCGTTCATCCGGTAGTTCTGCTCGTCGGCGTAGAACGCCAGCGCCTTCTCCAGCCCTTCCACGCGGGCGAGGGCGGCGTCTCTGGCGACTTTGGCTTGTTTAATTTGGATGAGGAGCACATCGTTGGCGTCAGCGAACTTGCTGACCAGGGCGTAGTTCTCTGCGAGCGTCATGCCGTTAGGGGCTAGAACTTCCTCTCGCCCGGCTTCTGCTTCTCTCAGCCGGGAGAGGATCGCGGCGGTGAGGGATGAACGCGACGACTGCACGGACAGGTCGCGGCACTCGCCGTACTCCTCCGACCAGCGCACCTCGCGTTCGAACGCATCAATCGCCCTATCGATCTCCTCCGGGAGTTCCATGCTAGCGGGGGATGCGGGAGACGGGGAGGGGGCGTTAGTCATCGGTCTCTCCGATTTTAAGAGCCTCGTCCTCCATGCCGTCAGCGGCGTCACGCACGAGCTTGGCGAGCCGCAGCATGGCGTGCTTCGGTTGCTCGTTGCAGTCGATCTCGCTGGACCGCAGATCGGTCAGCCGAGCAACCGTTCGGCCGTCAGGCGTGCGAACCACGTCGACAGAGCAAATCCACCGATCGGATGCCGGCAGCTTGATCACGTTGTCGCTCATCCCCGCTTCTTTCCTCTCGGCCATGGCGTTTCGCTCCTGGGGTTAGGCGGGGTCAGCCACGCCGGCGCAGATCCGCACAAGCTCGGCCAGCTTCTCCGTCGAGACCGGGGCGCCGTCCAAGCTGCGAG
Organism: Methylobacterium sp. NPDC080182; assembly: GCF_050281105.1. NCBI lineage: Bacteria > Pseudomonadati > Pseudomonadota > Alphaproteobacteria > Hyphomicrobiales > Methylobacteriaceae > Methylobacterium > Methylobacterium sp. NPDC080182. Next base: position 114,091 of record NZ_JBNNWO010000010.1, on the reverse strand, counting down.
CCCAGTCGGCAAGCGGCCCCATGAATTTGCGATGGGTGTCCTGTGTGTCCTCGCTACAGGGCACATAGTAGGCGCCTTCGTAGGACAGGCGCGCCCAGCTATCCCCTTCGACATGCCGCAAGAGGCGCGAGCCCGGGTTCATCAGTGCGCAATCCAACGCGTCGGCTAGCCTGTTGAAGTTTCGCCCGATCATGGCGCCCGGCAGCCGAGAATGGAGCCTGACGTGCCACTGGTCAGGGCGAGGATCCTCGTCGTCAGTCTCCAAGGTGATCATCATTCTCTCCTTGTGTGCGGGGAGGGGTTAGGCGGGGTCAGAAGCTGCCTCGCGGAACTGCTCAGCGCGGAACCGGCATTCGTCTGCGATCTCGCGCCGCTGCGTGCCGGGCAGGCTGAAGAACCGCAGGCGATGACCCATCGTTGAGAACACGTTGGACGCGTCCATCAGATGCTTGCGCAGGCAGGCGTTCTCGGCCTCAAGTTCTCGGATATGAGCGTCTGCCTCCCAGCAAATTTGCGCGTTCGGCTTGTCGCCGCGATCGTCCATTTCTGCGGCTAGGATCTCGCAGCTCTCGGCGACGCTGCGGTATGGTTCTCGTTGAGCACGCTCGGCTTGGAGCTTCTTGAACTGCCAGCATTTGGCCGCTTGCTCTCGGGTATCGCAGCCCCTTACGCCAGACAGCCCGCGCGTATCCTCAAAGCAGTAGTCGCATTCAATGTGGTGATTACCCATGTTGTCCTCGGTGGTAGTCAGCGTCTGCCCGGTCCTGCTCTTTCAGCAACCAGTTCAGGTGCTCGTCGCTGCGCTTACAGCCGGGGATCTTGCAGTGCCGCTCAACCTTGAAGCCGTGCCCATCCTCATGATTGAGGTAGACGAGCTGTGTGTAGCGCTCGCCGGCCAAAATGCCGCCGTGGCAGCAGCTATCGCAGCAGTGATCCTTGCGGGCCGTGTGCTCACTGACGCGGATCGGCTTCGGGTAGCAGTCCGCTTCGTCGTCCCGGTCTTGGTTGAGGATTTCGCGCTCGCCGCATGAAAGGGATCGCATCTGGCCTCCGATAGCTGGTGGCTTTTATCGTGCGTAGATGCTACCATTTATCCGCGCTGATAGCTAGTTGATGCCACCATCTTTTCGAGGCTGAATTGACCGCCGGGCTCGCTTCGGACACACCGCGCCGCATGGGGCGGAAGCAGATCAACGATCCGGACGAAGCCATGACCGCGCGGTTTGCCGCCGGCACGCTGGCGCGCATCAAGGCCGTGCTGATGCCGAAGGAGCCCTTGGCCGCCTTCCTGCGGTCGGCTGTTGAGCGCGAGCTGAAGCGTCGCGAGCGCATCAAGCCCAAGCCGGACTGAGGCGGATCCTACTGAAGGATCGCGCCATCCTCAGGCTTGGCCTCAACCAACCCGAGCGCAATGAGCCGCTGCTGGGCGCGATGCTCGCAGTAGGCGGTAACCGCCGAGGCCATCGCGACGCGGACGATGCCCCTGCCAGTGCGCCGGCCGCTATCCACGAACTTCAGATCACCGACGGCAATTGCCTCATCAATGGCGGCAGCCGGCAGGCCGCACCTGAGCGCGATTGTTCGTGCCTGAGAGACCGAAACAGTCGTGAGGTCCGGCGCTTTGACGACCGGAGCCGGCGGCGTCGGGGCAACGGCCTGAGCAGCCGGCGGCACCGCTCGGTTGTCAGGTGGCGTGTAGGCAGAGATCAGCGCCTTCTCGACATCGCCGATGAACTCCTGCCGGAGCGGCATCACGGTCGCGAAGTCGAAGACCCGGCCGTTGGCTCGGTGCTTGGCGATCCGGCGGTGGCAATCGTGGCTCTTGCCGACGTAGGCCAGAGCGCCGTCGCGGAACAGGAAGTAGATGCCCGACACAATCGGACTGGACGGGTCGCGGGCCATTAGATCTGCCTCTGGAACGGTTTGGGAACCGGCCGAAAAGCCTTTTCTTTCCGTTGCCCGGATGCCCGGGGTTGGGACCGATAAGCCATTGCCGGTATGCCCATGTGGAAGAACGGGCGAGGCCTCCATCCTTCCCAGACAGATTGTGCCGGCCGTGACGGGCCGGTGCGCGCCCGTCAGGCGCCGTGGACCTCCACCATGAAGGTCTCGATCGCCCGCTGCAGGCTGTGGGTCCCGGTATTGACCCGGGCGGCGCTGCCGCGCACCTGCCCGGCCTGCGCCTCGTTGGACGCGGCCGCGGCCTGAACGCCCGCCACGCTCTCGGAGACCTGCCGGGCCTCCGCGGCCGCGCCGAAGATCGCCCGCGCGATCTCCTGGCTGGCCTGCCCCTGCTGGTCGGTGGCGTCCGCGACCTCGGAGGCGATCAGGCTCATCCGGGCGATGGTCTCGCCGATCGTGCCGATGGCGCCGACCGTGCGCCCGGCGGCCCCCTGGATCGCCCCGACCTGCCCGGTGATGCGGTCGGTGGCGAGCGCCGTCTGGCCGGCCAGCGCCTTCACCTCCGCGGCGACCACCGCGAAGCCCCGCCCCGCGGCGCCCGCGCGGGCCGCCTCGATCGTGGCGTTGAGCGCGAGGAGGTTCGTCTGCTCGGCCACCTCGCGGATCAGCGTGACCACGGCGCCGATCTCCTCGGCCGCCTGCGAGAGGCTCATCACCGTCTCCTTGAGCCCCTGCGTGTCGGAGAGGGCCGAGGTGGCGATCGCGCTGGTGTGACGGACCCGCGCCTCGATCTCTCGCGCCGAGGCCGAGAGCTCCTCGGCCGCGCTGGCGATGCTGTCGACGAGGCCCGCGCTCTGCTCCGACGCTCCGGCGACGACGGCCGACTCGGCCGCCATCGCGCCCGCGTTGCCCGAGAGCGTGTCGGCCGCCGCCTGCATCGCCTCGGCCGAGTCGGCGAGATCGGTGACGGCGCGGTGCGTTTCGGCCTCGAAGGTGCGGGTGGCCGCGGCCAGGGCCTCCGCCCGGCTGCGGTCGCGGTCGCGCCGCGCCTGCGCCTCGGCGTCGAGGTCGCGCTTCTCGATCAGCGCCGTCTGGAACGCCGCGATGGCGGCGGCCATCTCGCCGATCTCGTCGCGGCGGTGCGTGAACGGGATCGCGCGGCCGAGATCGTTGGCGGCGAGCGCCGTCATCCCGTCCTTGAGCCGATGCAGCGGCCGCCGCACCTGGCTCACGATGATCCAGATCGCCGCGAGGAGGCCGAACGCCAGCGCCGCGGCCGGCACGGCCACCAGGGTGATCCGCGCCCGACGGCGGTCGGCCGCGTCCGCGGCGCGACGGGCGTTCAGCCGGTTCAGCACCTCCCGTCCGAGAATGCCGATCTCGGCCACCATGCGCTCGCGGTTCTTCACGGTTGCCTCGTCGGTCGCCTGGATCAGCGCGGCCTTGGGCGAGACCGTCAGGCCGAGTTCGGCCGTATCGGTCTGGTAGGCGACGAATTCCTTGACGAAGAGGTCGAACCGCCGCCGTCGGTCGGCGGGGAGCTGATCCTCCATGGCCTCGAGGAAGGGCACCCGCACCTGCTCCACGGTGGCGAGGGCGTCGTGGAGCGCCGACAGCCGCGTGCGCGCCTCGGTCGTGTCCTCCGCGGTGTAGAGGGCCGTAGCCTGCACCACCGCGTGCTCGATCGCCTGCCCCAGGGCGCCCGCCTGAAGGCCGGCGTTCCAGATCCGGTCGGTGGCGGCCGCCCGCTCCTGCTCCCAGTTCGATTGTCGAACCGCGAAGGCAGCGATGCCGATCGCCACCAGGGCCAGCAGCCCGATCACCGCGGAGAGCTTCAGGCCGAGTGAGATGCGCATGGCGACGAGCCGCTTCTGGCCGGAGATTCGTGTGACCGCAGCTATATCGAAGCAAACCTTTTTGAACAGGTAAATATAGCCGGCAAAAACATTTAACTTATACTCCGAAGCTCCGAGATTTTTGCCATCGCGCAGCCCGGCTCAACCTCAGAATCCAGGGGCTCATCGTAGGAAGAATTCGCGGATCTCGGCCGGTGCCGATTGTCAGTTCAGTCTCGCGAGCGCTGTCGGCAGATGCGCCGGCAGGCAGGAGCACTGTTTCACCCGGACGAAGCTGGATCGCCGCGCGCCCGACCGCGCGGGACACGGGTCGGCGATCACGGCAGGCGGATCTCGGTCCGACCTGGGATGCACGACTCCGGAAGCGGTAGGGCGGCCACGATCTCGCGACGGAGATCGTCGCGCTGGGCCTCCACGAGGTCGGGGAGGATATCGGCCTCGTGCTCGTCCAGGGCCGCGATCAGGCGGGGATGGTCGGCGCTCCACTCGAAGGCAACGCGCACCTCGCGTTCGGCGTAGGGGTCCTGTGGGTCGAGGCAGCGATGGGTCGGCATAGCGGCAGGGTCGTCACACCGGCGCGCCGGCAGGCGGTCCCCGTAGGAGCAGGAGACGACAGACGGATGACTTCCACCGGCCGCGGACCGGCAGAGCCGGCGACGGGCCTCGGCGACGATGTTGCCGATCAGTCACATTCCGGGCCTCCCGACCTCCGCGGGAGGCGCCACACGCTGTGTCGGGGGGCGTCGCGCCTCGGTTTGGACGCGGATCGTGCATCGAGGCCCTTGCGTCCCGCCATCCCGGTGTGTAGAGACCCCCTCGTGATCCCCGATAGCTCAGTTGGTAGAGCAGGCGACTGTTAATCGCCTTGTCGCAGGTTCGAGTCCTGCTCGGGGAGCCATCCACTTACCAACATCTTGATCGAACTGAGTTTTCGGCTCTCTCACCCGTCCCGGGTTCTGAGGTTCGGGAACAGCGTTGCCGTTCCGGCATCCGTCAATACGTGCGACGTGCCGTGTTCGACTGGCGCGATGCGGGCGTGCCGGCGCCTCTGCCGACCGGTGCCGTCGCAGATCGATCCTCCACACCCCCCGCGGGATCCGGCGCGCGGTGGCGCCGATGGATGGCGGGATGTTTCGCGCGCCCTCGAACGTCTACGTCGTGCGCCCGTGCCGCCCGCCCCGATGCGGCGCGGCGCGCTTAGCCACGACGACAGGCACGGCGGTGATCCCGATGTCGGGCGGCATGCTCGGTTCCCTGGCCCTGGCGGCCGTCTTCACGCTGGGGTGCTTCGGCATCCACAGCGCGCGCCGGCATCCGGACGCGGTGACCATCGGTCTGTTCCTCCTGCTCGGCCTGCTCGCGTCCCTGTATGTCGGCCAGCACGTCGGACCGGACGCGCACCATCCCACGTGGCAGCACGAGGCCCTGTATCGCGAGAGCGCGCCGACGTCGCATCCGACGATGTGACGGACGTGGCACCGCGCTGTCGGAACGCGCGGCGACATCGACCTCGATTGACCGCGACGGCCGTCGCGTGTGGCCGATGGCCTCGCGGTGACCTAGTTCCCGGAGCCCTCCTGCGAGAGACCGGCCATGGCTTTCCCCGATGCGAACGAACCCAGCGCCACGTCGATCAGCGCCCTCGAGCTGGTCAATACCCTGATCGAGCGCAAGGAGAGCGGCGAGCCGGTCGACGCCGACATCCTGTCTTTCCTGACCGACATGGAACGGCTCGGGCTCACCGACACCGATGCCTACGCGACGCTCGACGCGTATCGGCCTGGGCCCGCACTGGGTGCGACCGGCGGGGATGACGCGAGCGAGGCGGACGCCTAGCGCCGGCGATACGCCGCGCCGATCCGGCCGGTCGTGACGATGGCACCTTCATCCCCGCCGCGGCGTCGGCGGGGATGGTCCGACCCGGATGCGGCCGTCGTCAGGACGGTCGCGGCTCACCGGCAGCGGTGGCGACGTCCATCCCGGCCGAGATAGGTTCCGCTCTGCGGGTCGTAGGATCGGAACCGGCGCGCGCAGTAACGGTCGTCGTCCGCGACGCGGTAGGTTTCGATGTCGGCGTAGCCGTACGTGACGGGCGCATAACCTCCGTAGTACCCGGTGTCGTAGCCGTAACCCGGATAACCGTAGCCGCCGTACAGACCGCCCACGGCGACGCCGAGGCCGAGGCCGCCGAGCCCGTATCCGCCCCGTCCGTAGCCGTAGCCGTAGCCATAGGGGCGGCCGTAGTAGCCGCGGTTGTGGCCGTAATGGCGATGATGACCGTAGCCCCGGTGGGCGCCGAGCCCGTGCCCAAACCCGGGATTGGCGAATCCGCCGCCGACAGCCGGTCGGCCGAAATTGTGGTTGCCGAAGCCGTTATTGGCGAAGCTACCCCCTCCGGCACCGGCAGTCGGCCCGAAGGCGTGATTGCCGAAGCCCCGGTTGGCGAAGCCGCCGCCCGCGGCGCCGGCCCCGACACCGGGACTGCTGAAGCCGCCGCCGCCGACGGCCGCGGCTCCGAAATTGTGGTTGCCGAAGCCGTGGTTGGCGAAGCTGCCCGCCTGCGCCTGGGCTCCGGTCGGCGCCCCGAGAAGAGCGCCGGCAAGGATTGCCGACGCGATCGCTGTGACTGTCGTGTTCATGGTCGCCACTCAGGCTGTGTTGCGTCTACTCTGATCAACGTCGCGCCCGAGACGGCCAATCCCGCTTCCTTTTGTCCCGCCACAGATCGGAGAGCGGCGCGCCGCGCCGCTCGTGAGACGGAGACCTACGAGCGCTGCTGGGCCTTGAGGCTGCTCTGCGCCCCGGACTCGTCCGTCTTCGGGTTCGCGAGGCCGCTCGTGTTGCCGTCGGTGTCGGCGTCCGTCTCGGCAACCACCTGCCGGTTGCCGGCGTGGTCCTGGTACTGCTCGGTCTGGACGTTCTTGCTGTCCAGCCCGCGCTCGTCGCTGTGCCGCGACTTGTCGCGATTGCTGAGCACCATGTTCTCCGGCAGCACGCCGTCGGGCAGGTCCGACATGGCCCCGGATCCAGTTCCCTTACCCTGAGCGCCGGGACCGACTTTGTGCCGACTGGCATTCGCCATGATCATTCTCCGATGCGGATCAACACGTCTCGGGCACGGCGGCTCGCGGTGCCCGCGCGGATCGGGCGGTCAGCGATCCTGCTGATAGCCCTGGTTGGTGGTGTTCACCTTGGAGTTTCCGGCCTGGCCGACCTTGTCCGGATCCTTGGTCTGGGATCCGGCGCGCCCCTGTGTGAGCGGCGCTTCGGTGGCGCTGCCGGGGCCCTTGTCGGACCGGTTGGCCGGCGGAACGGGCGGTGGCTTGGTCGTCATGTGCACCTCGTGGTGACCAGTAAGGAGCCAACCCGACAGGGTCCTCATCGTTCCGGGCGCAGTTGTTCCGGCCACGCTCGAGAGCTAAGCCGTGGCCCGCGAATAGAACGACACACGCACCTCCGCTCATCGCGACTGCGATAGAGCGATCGATCGACTGTTCTACTTCGGACAATCTCGCGACGACGGCGGCACGTCGCGGCTGTTCGGGAACCGCGCGAGACGATGCGAACAGGCCCGGATCTCCGTGGCGGCGACGGCGACACCGCCCGAGAACCTGCACCGTCGCGACAACCGGCGCGCGCGACCCGACCGGATCCGTGCCGATGCGGTATCTGTCGGCCGGCGCGGCCGGCAGATTCTGCCGCTCGGCCGATCCTGCCGGCTGATAGCCCGGACCCGCCGCTGAAATCATTGGGAAAATTCTGGAACGACCCGTGCCTGACCACCGTGAGGGCGGTCGCGGAGGCGTACCATGTCGGTCAACACGGTTTCGGGCAGTTCACTCCAGCGGGATCTCGTCAGCGCCCTCAGGCAGGCGCGGGCGGTGAACGCCGCCCGCCTCGATGTCGGCACCGCCGCGACGGCGAACCAGGAGACCGGCAAGCAGGCGGCCGCGGACGACACGGCCCCGTCGACCGGGACGACCTCGACGCCGACCCTGTCGAACGACCTGATGGCGTCGCTCCTCCAGCTGCAGTCGGACTTCAGCCAGATGGGGCTGCAGAACGGCGTCACGGCGCCCGCGGAAGCCGCGGCCAACGCCGACGACACGTCGACGACCGGCACCGCCACCGGTACGGCGCCCGGTCAGGCCGCGGGCGGCGCGTCCGCCGTCCATCACCATCGCGGCCATCACGGCCACCGGTCGGTGTCGGATGCCGGGCAGAGCGAGGGTGCTGCCCAGGCCGGCACCGCGACCGACGCGTCCGCGGCCTCATCCGCGGCCTCGTCCGCGAGCACGTCCGCGAGCACGTCCGCGAGCACGTCCACCACCGCGACCGCCGATACCGCGACGGCGACGGACAGCGGCAGCGACCTGCAATCCTTCCTGCAGCAGGTGACCAAGGCGGTGACCGCCTACGCGGCCGGCGGACCGCTCGGCATCGCGGCCGCGCTGACCAGCACCACCAAGGTCTGACGATCCCGGGCTTGGCCCGCGGCTGGAGCGGCGCGGCCGCCTCTGGCATGATCGGGGCAACCGGAGAGCGCCATGGCCCTGACCGTCCCCGTGATCCTCGGCAGCGTTCGGACCGACCGCATCGGCATCCGCGCCGCGCGCTTCCTGATCGCGCAGCTGGAGTCCCGCGGCCACGCCGCCCCCCTGGTCGATCCGGCCGAGCTGGCGCTCCCGCTCCTCGATCGGATGTACAAGGAATACACGGCCGGGACGGCGCCGGAGCCCCTGCAGCGCTGCGCCGACCTCTTCCGCCGCGCCGACGCCTTCCTGGTCGTCACGGCCGAGTACAACCACGGTGTGCCGCCGGCACTGTCGAACACCCTCGATCACTTCCTCGAGGAGTATTTCTGGCGGCCCTCGGCCATCTGCTGCTACTCGGCCGGCCAGTTCGGCGGCGTCCGGGCCGCGATGCCGCTGCGGGCCATGCTCGCCGAGATGGGCATGTCCAGCATCCCCTCCCTTCTGCCGATCCCGCGACTCCAGAAGGTCATCGACGCGCAGGGCGTCCCCGCCGAGCCCTGGCTCGCGGCGGCGGCCGGCCGCTTCCTCGACGAGCTGGAATGGCACGCCGAGGCCCTGCGGGACCGGCGCCGGGGCGGCACGCCGTACTGACCCGCGGAACGCCCTCCGGACGCCGCGGGCCCGGGTCGGACGGTGGCTCGAGCGGTGCGGCCCCCAGCATCGCCCCTGCCGGAGCGGAGGTATTCGGACGGCGAACCGGGCCTCCACGCGGGCGTTTCTGTGCGCTGAATCTGTCGAGACGGCGCATTCGATTCTGGAAATTCCCAAATACTCGGCACACGATTGTAGAACAACTGTGCCGGATCGGGCCCGCGAGACGTTGAACCCGCGGAGCGCTCATGTCGCGAGACAGTATTGCGCTGTTGCAAAAAGGTGGCTGCACACAGCCCCGAAGTATGAGAGCTTGGCCGTGTTCCCGAACCCGGACCGATTCCGATGAAGATCGACGAGAGGGCGCTCCTGCAGGAGCGCGTGCGGACGCTTGTCCTGCGCCACGCCCTGGAAGCCGTACTGGACCGCCTCGCGTCGGTGGCGCGCGAGGCCGGGAAAGATGCCGAGACGGAATTCCTGAGCCTGGAGCAGTCGCTCGTCTCGGCCGCGCGCGGTCTCGCCGATCGGGCCACCGCCCAGAAGCTGGCGGTGCTGGTCGCCGTCGAGGACGCAGGCACGACGATCCGGGCCGCATTCGACAACGCCCATGACCGCCTCGAGGCGCTGCGGCCGGCCCATCTCACCCTCGTCGCACCGACGGCGGCCGTCGCCGCCTAGCTGCGCGCGGTCTCGAGCTGAGCCCGGAGCGCCCGGCGCGGACGGGATGTCGGAGGGGCCGCGCCTCGGGCTGGGACGCGCCGCCGCGGGATCGTCGAGGATAGCGGAGATCTGGGACGCCGGGACCGGAAACCGGGACCGAACGCCCCGCCGCGCAACCGATACAGGCGACGTCTCCTGCCGCACCGCTCGAAGATCCGGTCCCCGACCCGCCGTGGCCGGCCGGACACGTCCGCGAAGCTCCGCTCCGGCGCGGCCGGGGCTGGCGAAAGCCCGGATCGGGCGGGCGCGTCCGCGACGCGCCCGCCAGCTCACTGCCAGCTCACTGCCAGCTCACTGCTTGGCGCGGTTGATGATCGCCCAGAGCGCGTGGGCGACGGGCTCGGTGACGGTGCGACGGTACTTGCGGTGAACCAGTTGCCCGTTGTGGTAGACGTCCTGCTCCACGTAGAGCCGCTCGCCGTCCCAGCGGACGATGTTGTCGGACTCGGTGGTCTCCTCGACGCCGAGATCGCCTCGGAGAATCGAGTTGCCTGTCTGGGTCAGCATACGCGCGTCCTCGTTCACGCAGTCGGTTCTACCCGGGAAGCGCCGCCGCGGCCCGTGCAGCGCGATCCCAGGCAGCCCCCGATGTGGGCAGCATAGGAGGGCATCGGCGGACTTGCCAGCGAGGTGATGGACGCAAGCGCCCGACCGTCACGTCGTCCCCGCCCGGCCCCGCGATCCGGGCACGACCTTAACGTTACCCATGTGCGCTTCGGCACGTCCAGCTCGGCCGTAAGGTGCGATCCTTCACAGGCGCACCCAGTCTGTCCGCACGACGCGGGCGGGATCGGCGGCGCGACGGAGGCGTCCATGCTCGCTCGCCCGTTCCGCCTGCTCGCCCCGGCGCTCGCAGCCCTCGGACTCGTGGCCCTGCGCGTCGCGAGCCCGTTCATCGGGCCGGTGTCGCCCGCGCAACCGGGCGCGGCCGACGACGCGGGCGTCGTCTTCCGGCACTATCTCTGACGCTCAACCCCGGCGGCTCAGCACGGGAGCGGCGGCCGGCATCGGGCAAGACGCGCCGGCCGCGGGCCCGAGGATGATGTCGCCCTGGCGCGGGTTGTTGACGGTGAACGGGGCCGTCTCCTGGAGACCGATGAAGCCGCGCCCGATCTGCGGCACGAACAGGTCGCCCCCGAACCGGACGAAGCAGCGGTCGAGCACCGCCTCGTAATCGAAGGTCCGCTGGGTGACCGGGGTCCCGCCCGCGCCCGGCGCACCGCAATAGGCCGCGATGTCGATCTGGCCCGGCCGCGCCAGCCGCACCGGGAGCGACTGGCCGGGCAGCAGCGTGGCGGGCGGGCCGCCGTCCTGACGGGCGACCAGAACGAGGTTCGACCGGTTGTAGACCCGGCGCAGGCAATCCGCCGACGCGCCGGAGACGACCGAGACCGACCCAACGATGCCGAGCACGAGGCCGGCCCATGCGCACGCTACACGCTTCGTCACCGCAATTCCTCCGCCGGCCGGGCGCTCGACCGGCCGAGGCCGTCGATGGTGCCGTCCCTGACTTGAACAGCGGCCAGCTTGGCCGCGCAAGACGAACGCGGCAAGACCCGCCGCGTTCACGCGCGCATCGTAAATTCCCGCGCCCGCCTCGGGATCAGCGGCGCTCGTAGAGGAGGCGGGCCCGGATCGTGCCCGGGATGGCGCGGATCTCGGTGAGCAGCGCCTCGGCATCCGCGTCGGTGGCGTCGGTCTCCAGCACCACGTAACCGACCTCGCCGTCGGTCTGGTAGAACTGCGCGGCGATGTTGACGTGGCCGCGGGAGAACACGTCGTTGAGCCGCCCGAGCATGCCGGGCAGGTTGCGCTGGACGTGGATGAACCGCGTCCCGGTCGGACGGGCCGGGAGTTGCACCTGCGGGAAGTTCACCGCGCCGACCGTCGAGCCGATATCGGAATAGTCCACGAGCTTGCGTGCCACCTCGGAGCCGATCCGCTCCTGCGCCTCCTCGGTGGAGCCGCCGATATGCGGGGTGAGAATCACGTTCTCGAGGCCCTGGAGCGGGCTCACGAACGTTTCGGCGTTCGAGCCGGGCTCCACCGGGAAGACGTCGACGGCCGCGCCCTTGAGATGGCCGTCGCGCAGGGCCGCGGCCAGCGCCTCGAGATCGACCACGGTGCCCCGGGCGTTGTTGATCAGGAAGGCGCCGGGCTTCATCGCCCGGATCTCGGCGGCGCCGATCATGTTGGCGGTGGCGTCGGTCTCCGGCACGTGCAGCGAGACGACGTCGCTCTGCGCCAGCAGGGCGTGCAGCGTCTCGACCGGCTCGGTGTTGCCGTGGCGCAGCTTGTCGGTGTGGTCGTAGAACAGCACGCGCATGCCCATGGCCTCGGCCAGGGTCGAGAGCTGCGTGCCGATATTGCCGTAGCCGACGATGCCCAGCGTCTTGCCGCGCACCTCCAGCGAGCCCACCGCCGACTTGTCCCAGCGGCCCGCGTGGGCGCCCACCGAGCGCGGAACGATCCGGCGCAGCAGCATCACGATCTCGCCGATCGTCAGCTCCGCCACCGAGCGGGTGTTGGAGAAGGGCGCGTTGAAGACCGGGATGCCCCGGTGGCGCGCCGCGTCCAGGTCGACTTGGTTGGTGCCGACCGAGAAGCAGCCCACGGCCAGGAGCCGGTCCGCCGCCTCGAAGGCGGAAGCGTCGAGCTGCGTGCGCGAGCGGATGCCCACCATGTGCACGCCCTGGAGCGCCTCGTGCAGGGCCTCCCGGTCCAGCGCCTTCGGCAGGCGGGTCAGGTTGGTGTAGCCGGCCGCCCGCATCAGCGCCACGGCGCTGTCGTTGATGCCCTCGAGCAGCAGGACGCGGATCTTGTCCTTCGGCAGAGAAAGCTTGTCGGGCGTCATGGGCGTCGATCGTCTGGCAGCAGGCCGGGCCGGGCGGTGCCGGCAGGCCCTGGAGTCGAGCGGCCTGGGATAAGAGGGCGCCGTGTGCGTTGCAACATGGCGCGGTGACGGACCGCCCCGCTTGACCGCAGCCCCGCCCACTGCCTGCCGCATGGCTCCCGCAAGGCTCTCGCATGGCTCATCGGATGCCGGCCGGTCCGGGCGCGGCACGTCCGGCGCGGGCACCGCTCTGCCAAATATTCGGGCAGTTCAAACCGGCCTGAACTGACCTGATCGACGGAACTCGACCCCGGCTCGCGGCTTATTGGGCCCTGTACTGTAACGACCCGCCTGCCGCTCCGTCGGCCGGCGTCCTTCCTCACGGTCCCCGACGATGCATATCCGCACCGGCTTCTCGATCGCCTTCGACACGTTCGGCCCCACGCCGATGAACCTGCTCCTCAACGTGCGCCCGGAGCGGCGGGGCGACCTCCTGACGCCGGAGGTGATCGCCTTCGATCCGCCCGTCGCGGCGTCGCAGCACGTCGACGCCTTCGGCAATGTCTGCACGCGCATCGTCGCGCCGGGCGGCCGGATCACCATGGCGGCCGATTTCACGATCGCCGACAGCGGGCTGCCGGACGATCAGGCCCCCGGCGCCCGGCAGATCGCCGTCCAGGACCTGCCGGACGACGTCGTGCCGTACCTGCTCGGCTCCCGCTACTGCGACACCGACAAGCTGTCGGGCATCGCGTGGTCCCTGTTCGGCGGCACGCCGGAGGGCTGGGCCCGCGTCCAGGCGATCGTCGACTTCGCCCACACCCGCCTGCGCTTCGACTACCAGCAGGCCGACGCGACCCGCACCGCTTTCGACGGCTACACGCAGGGCGTCGGCGTGTGCCGGGACTTCGCGCACCTAGCGATCACCCTGTGCCGGTGCATGAACATCCCGGCCCGCTACGCCACCGGCTACCTCGGCGATATCGGCGTGCCGAAGGACCCGGCGCCGATGGACTTCTCCGCGTGGTTCGAGGTCTTCCTCGAAGGGCCGGAGGGGCCGCGCTGGTACACGTTCGACGCCCGCCACAACCGGCCCCGCATCGGCCGCATCGTCATGGCCCGCGGCCGCGACGCCACCGACTGCGCCCTGACGACGAGCTTCGGTGCCGCCCATCCGGTCCGGTTCGACGTCCACACCGACGCGGTGGTCGAGCCGCCGGAGACCCTGGCCCGGGCCGCCTGAGGCGCGCGCCCGCCGCGTCACCCGGCCCCACCCGCTAGATCGCCTCGGCGGTCTCTCGGGCCGGCGCCGGGTTGTTCGCCAGGTGCAGGAACGTCTGGTCGAACTCCGCAACCTCCGTCAGCGCGTCCCAATCCTCGATGGTCAGGATGCCGCCGCTCAGCGTGACGAGCCCGCGTCCACGCAGAGTGCGCAGGACCCGGTTGAGATGGACGCTGGTCAAGCCGAGCGCGTCGGCGAGTTCGGACTGCTTGGGCACCAGCGGGCAGCTCAGGCCGCGCGCGAGCCCGACCGCCTTCTGCCGGAGATAGAGCTCGCAGAACAGGTGGGCCACGCGACCGAGCGCCTGCCGCCGCCCGAGGCTGGTGATCCGCTCGCGGTAATGGGCAGCGTCGATGAGGCTGTCGCGCCAGAGGGTGCCGGCGAGCCCCGGATTGCGCAGGAGGACCGCGCGCAGGTCGTCGTGCGCGATCAGCGCCACGACGCAGGGCGTCAGGGTGGCGAGGTTGTGATCCATCCGATGCAGGTGGAGGCTCTGCAGGTCCGGCAGGTCGCCCGCGATGTAGAACGACAGGATCTGCCGCCCCCCCTCGGCGAGGGCGGCGTAGCGGTAGACCCAGCCCTGGAGGACGAGGCAGCTGTGGGTCGGCCGGTCGCCGAACCGGACGATGTCGTGGCGGGCCGGCAGGTTCCGGACCGTGTGCGGCAGATCGAGGAGCGCCGCGCGGTCGGAATCGGACAGGCGCGCGATGCTGTCGAGCTTGCGCGCCAGCATCTCCATCGGGGCGTTGTAACCGTTCGGCATCGGGGGCTCAGGCCCCGGATCGCGCGGAGCGCGCGGTGCCGCCGCGCCGACGGGGGGCAGCCCGAGAGTCGAGATCAGGACAACCCACGCTTCACCCCCTTACGCCCCGGATCGCCGACCGGCGCGGACCTCGGTCGAGCGGGGTTGCCCCCTCGGCCGTCGGAAGCGCGACCGCAAACGTTCGACGGCGGACAAGTTTGCCGGATCTGCGGCCGGCGGCAAGACCACCGATATCGCCCGGACCCCGCGGACCGTCCTCCGCCCCGCGAGCCTAAAACCCTAATCGGTTGAAGTCGCAAGGCCGATGCTGTAAGGGACGCGCGTCCTCCCGGATCCGCCCTCGCGCGCTCGTCTTCTGGCGCGCCCGCCGGGCCGCCGGACGGACCGCCCTCGTCATCCGTATCGACGCGTCGGCAAACCGGGTCCCGCGGGACCGGTCGCCTCTCCCGAAAGACTCCGGGAAGGCCGCGGCGAACGGGGGCGCCTGCAACGCGAGCCGCCGACGCAACGGGCCTCCGCCGGGGGCCGTTCAGGAGACAGAATGACCGCAGGTACCGCTCTGGGGCGTGGCCCGAGCCGCGAGGATTTCGCAGCCCTCCTCGAGGAGAGCTTCCTCGAACACGAGATCACCGAAGGCTCCGTCGTCAAGGGTCGCGTCGTCGCGATCGAGAAGGACGTGGCCGTCATCGACATCGGCGCCAAGACGGAAGGCCGTGTCGCGCTCAAGGAATTCACCGGTCCCGGCCGCGAGGGCGAGCTGAAGGTCGGCGACGAGGTCGAGGTCTACGTCGACCGGATCGAGAACGCGCTCGGCGAGGCCGTCATCTCGCGCGACAAGGCGCGCCGCGAGGAGAGCTGGGTCAAGCTCGAGAAGTCGTTCGAGAACAACGACCGCGTCACCGGCACGATCTTCAACCAGGTCAAGGGCGGCTACACGGTCGACCTCGACGGCGCCGTGGCGTTCCTGCCGCGCTCGCAGGTCGACATCCGCCCGGTCCGCGACGTCACCCCGCTGCTGGGCACCCCGCAGCCGTTCCAGATCCTCAAGATGGATCGCCGCCGCGGCAACATCGTCGTGTCGCGCCGGACCGTCCTCGAGGAGAGCCGCGCCGAGCAGCGCTCCGAGCTGGTGGCCAACCTCGAGGAAGGTCAGGTCATCGACGGCGTCGTCAAGAACATCACCGAGTACGGCGCGTTCGTCGACCTCGGCGGGATCGACGGCCTGCTGCACGTCACCGACATGGCGTGGCGCCGCGTGAACCACCCGTCCGAGGTGGTCACGATCGGCCAGACCGTGAAGGTCAAGATCATCAAGATCAACCACGAGACGCACCGCATCTCGCTCGGCATCAAGCAGCTGCTCGCCGATCCGTGGGAGGGCATCGCCGCCCGCTACCCGGAGGGCGCCAAGCTCAAGGGCCGCGTGACCAACATCACCGATTACGGCGCCTTCGTGGAGCTGGAGCCGGGGATCGAGGGCCTGATCCACGTCTCCGAGATGAGCTGGACCAAGAAGAACGTCCATCCGGGCAAGATCGTCTCCACCTCCCAGGAGGTCGAGGTTCAGATCCTGGAGGTCGATCCGGTCAAGCGCCGCATCTCGCTGGGCCTCAAGCAGACCCTGCAGAACCCCTGGGAGGCCTTCGCCGAGAAGCACCCGGTCGGTTCCGAGGTCGAGGGCGAGGTCAAGAACAAGACCGAGTTCGGCCTGTTCATCGGCCTCGAGGGCGACGTCGACGGCATGGTCCACCTGTCGGATCTCGACTGGAACCGTCCCGGCGAGCAGGTCATCGAGGAGTTCAAGAAGGGCGACATGGTCCGCGCCCAGGTTCTCGACGTCGACGTCGAGAAGGAGCGGATCTCGCTGGGCGTGAAGCAGCTCGGCGGTGACCCCTTCGCCGAGGCCGGCGAGATCAAGAAGGGTCAGATCGTCACCTGTGAGGTGGTCGAGGTGAAGGATGCCGGCGTCGAGGTGAAGATCGTCGACACCGACATGCAGACCTTCATCCGCCGGGCCGAACTCGCCCGCGACCGCGGCGACCAGCGCCCCGAGCGCTTCGCCACCGGCGAGAAGTTCGACGCCCGCGTCGTCCAGTTCGACCGGAAGGCCCGCCGCGTGCAGGTCTCGATCAAGGCCCTCGAGGTCGCCGAGGAGAAGGAGGCCATGGCCCAGTTCGGCTCTGCCGATTCGGGTGCCTCCCTCGGCGACATCCTCGGTGCCGCCTTCAACAAGAAGCGCTCCGACGACGAGTGAGAGACGGCCCCTGCCGCCCGGCCTGTCCGGGCGGCGGATCCGCCGCGTTGAGACCCGCGCGGGACCCCGGTCCCGCGCGGGTTTTTCTTTGGGCGCCGGCAATCCAAGGTTGCCAGGAGCGCGCGGCCGGTCCGGTCGTGCCGCCCGACGCGACAGCGACGGGCCGCCCCGTCATTTTCTTCGCGCGCCCCGTATCCACGCCCGCGGAAAATGCTCTAGAACACCGGCCTCGCACGGCTCGGACGGAGCGAGCCGAAGGAAACCAAGGACTTGCCCGGCGCGGGGGTACGGCTCCCGCACCCCGTCGAGGGGCCGGTCGGGGTGCTTTAGGGGAAGCGACAGCATGGCAGCCGATGCCGAACTGCTGATTGACCGGCGGCGCCTGCGCCGCAGGTTGTCCCTCTGGCGCGTGCTCGGCGTCGGCGGCCTCATCGTGGCGGTCGGGGCCCTCGGGTACCGGGTGCGGACGGGCGCGGACGGCGCCTTCGCGGTGCAGCCCCAGATCGCCCGCATCTCCGTCTCGGGCTTCATCGCCGGGAGCGAGGCCACCGCCAAGCTGATGAAGCGGGTCGGCGATTCGGACGCCGTGAAGGGCGTGATCGTCTCGATCAACTCGCCGGGCGGCACGACTACGGGCTCGGAGGAGATCTTCCGCAACCTCCGAGCGCTCGCCGCCAAGAAGCCGATCGTGGCCTTCGTGGACGGCACCGCCGCGTCCGGCGCCTACATCACCGCGATCGCGGCCGATCACATCGTCGCGCGCGAGACCAGCCTGGTCGGCTCGATCGGCGTGCTGTTCCAGTACCCCGACTTCTCGGGTCTGCTGGACAAGGTCGGCGTCAAGGTCGAGTCGGTGAAGTCGTCGCCGCTCAAGGCCGAGCCCTCGGGCTTCACCCCGACCTCGCCGGAGGCGCGCGCCGCGCTGGCCTCCGTGGTGGGCGACACCTACGCGTGGTTCAAGGGCCTCGTCGCGGAGCGCCGCGGCATGGATCCGGCCCAGCTCAGCACCGTCTCGGACGGACGGGTGTTCAGCGGGCGCCAGAGCGTGCCGCTGAAGCTCGTCGACGAGCTCGGCGGCGAGCGGCAGGCAGTGGCGTGGCTGGAGAGCGCCCGCGGCGTCCAGACGAACCTGCCGATCAAGGACTGGAAGCCCGCCTCGGAGAGCCGGTTCTCCCTGTGGTCGGCCGCCGGGATCGGCGCCGACCTCCTCGGCCTGGAAGGCCTCGCGGCGCGGCTGCGGTCCGTCGGCGCCGAGGCCGAGGCCGCCCGGGGCGGGATGCTCGCCCTCTGGCGCCCGGAACCCTGAACGACCGCCGCCGCGCAGCCCGCCCCGATCCCGCGAGAAGATCCCACGCCATGATCAAGTCGGAGCTCGTCCTCAAGATCGCCGAGCAGAACCCGCATCTCTACCAGCGCGACGTGGAGATCCTGGTCAACGCGATCCTCGACACCATTTCCGACGCGCTGGCCCGCGGCGACCGGGTTGAGCTGCGCGGCTTCGGCGCCTTCTCGGTCAAGCGCCGGGAGGCGCGCCGGGGACGCAACCCGCGCACGGGTGCCGCCGTTGCCGTGTCCGAGAAGGCGATCCCCGTGTTCAAGACCGGCAAGGAGATGCGCCAGCGCCTCAACGCCGCCGGGATCGGCGAGAATGCCTCGGCCGCCGAGTAGGAAGGACCTGTGAGCGCGATGATCCGTTTCCTGAAGAGCCTCGTGCTGCTGCCGATCGCCGCCCTGGTGATCCTCCTGGCAGTGGCCAACCGCGCGCCGGTACGGCTCTCCTTCGATCCGTTCAACGTGGACGCGCCGGTCTTCAGCGTCGACCTCCCGCTCTACGCGATCCTGTTCGGCGCGGTGGCCCTGGGCATCGTGGTGGGCGGCATCTTCACGTGGCTCGGCCAGGGCAAGACCCGCGCGCGGGCGCGCTACCACCGCCGCGAGGCCGTCCGGCACGAGCGCGAGGCGACCCGGCTGCGGGCCTACGCGCCGGAGACCGAGACCCCGGGCGTCTACACGGTCCCGAATACCGGCCGGACGGCCCTGCCGGCCCCGCGCTGAGGCGGCCCCCTCAGCGCCGGCCGCGCGCGGCCGCCACGAAGGCCGCGATCTTCGCCGGATCCTTCACCCCTGGCGCCGTCTCGACACCCGACGAGACGTCGACGGCGCCGATCCCCGTGCGGGCGAGGGCGTCGGCCACGTTTCCGGCGTCGAGGCCGCCCGACAGCATGGTCCCGGGCGGGAGCGCGGCGCCGCGCAGGATCTCCCAATCGAAGCGCCGGCCGTTGCCGCCCGGCAGGGCGGCGTCCGGCGGCGCCTTGGCGTCCAGCAGGATCCGGTCGGCGACCGCCGCGTAGGCCGGCAGGGCCGCGAGATCCGCCGACGTCGCGATGCCGAGCGCCTTCATCACCGGCCGTCCTGTCCGGGCACGGATCGCCGCGACGCGCTCCGGGCTCTCCCGGCCGTGGAGCTGGACCAGATCCGGATCCACCGCCGCGACGGACGCGGCGAGAAGCGCGTCGTCCGGATCGACGAGCAGGATGACCCGCTCGGCCCGGCCGCGGGCCAGGGCCGACAGCGTGGCGGCCCCCGCCAGCGCCACGTGCCGGGGACTGCGGGGGAAGTGCACGAGGCCGATCCAGTCCGCCCCGGCCTCCAGAGCGGCGGTCAGGGTCGCTTCGGTGCTGAGCCCGCAGATCTTCACGCGGGTCGGGGGCGGGGAGGAGGCCATCGGCCTCCTATAGCCGATCCCGCACCGACGAGCAGGCCCGCGGCGCGCCGAGCGGTCATACCGGTCGCGCCCGCACCGCCCACCCGGCAGTGCCGGCCGGCAGGGTCGCTCTCCTAGTACAGGGCCGGCACGTAGACGTTCGGGATCGGGAAGCCGCTGAAGACGAGCTTGCCGTCGACGAGCCGCAGGGGCGGGAGCGCCTTCAGCGGCGTCCCGTCGGCCGGCGCGTCCGGGCCGGGGCGCTGGGCCAGCCCCAGGAGCCCGCCGACCAGCTGGCCCACCAGCGCGCCCCTGTCCGAGCCGAAGCGCTGGCCGACGATGCTGCCGACCAGCGCGTCGACGCCGGCCGCCCGCAGGTCGATCTGCCCGGCGGGCCGGTGGGCGGCGTCGAGGGCGAGGCTGCCCTTCGCCTGGACGCGCTGCGGGCCCTTGGCGAGCGACAGGGCCGTCAGGTCCAGGGCACCGCCGGCCTGACGCCAGCGCTCCAGCTCGCGCGCCACCGTCCCGGTGCGCAGCACGGTCGCCTGCGTCAGGGTCGCGTCCAGGGCGAGGTCGGCCGGATCCTGCGTTCCGGTGACCGCGTCGAGCTGCGGTACCGCCGCCTGGTTCAGACGCAGGCTGACATCCACGGCGCCGTCGGAGTCGAAGCGGCCCGGGCTCGGCCGGGCATGCAGCTCGAGGTGCCGCCCCGAGACCGCGATCGGGCCGGGCTCGGCGCCCGTCACGGTGATGTCGGGCTTGTCGACGACCAGCGACGCGCGGCTGAAGCCCCCCGCGGCGCCGTGGAAGCTGCCCTGGAGCGCGGTCCAGGACGCGTCGCCGGTCAGCGGGCCCTGCTCGACGTGGAAGGGGCCCGCGCTCTCGAAGACGACCAGGCGGGGCTGGTAGATCTGCGCCACCGCCGTGCTCGGCCCGAGCCGGAAGCGCCCGTCGACGCGCTCGAGGGTCACGGCGCTGCAGCGCAGCTCCAGGCGGAACGGGTAGCCGCCGAGGGATCGGTCCGCGCAGGTCCAGGTGCGTCTGGCGGTCGCCTCGCGGGCGATCCAGCCGTCGATCTCGCTGGCGGCACGCTCCCGCATCCACAGCCAGCCGGCCGACCAGCCCACGACCACGAGGGCGAGCAGGATGTAGGGCAGGAACAGCCCCCGCCGGGATCGCCGCGCGCCCCGTACCGGAGCTGTCTCAGCGGCACCCTCCGGCCGCGTCCGATCCTGCACCATGCGTTCCGCTCCCCGACCCGTCCCCGCGGGGACATCGTGACCCCGGCTTGTGGCCACGCAAGGGGCGAAACTGGGGCAGCACCGCCCCGGGGTCGACCGCCGCGGACGCGATCCGTCCGCGCACGGCGCGTTCCCGGTCAGACCTGCGCCGGCTCGACGGTGTCGACCTGCAGATCCTCGACGATCGCCGTCCGCTCGGCCTCGTTCTCGGCGAGGCGGTGGACGTGCATCTCGGTGGCGCCCCGTCGGCGGACACGGTCGAGCCAGGTCCGGCGCAGGTGGTCGCGCGGGCTCTCGCTGGAACTCGCCACCGAGACCATCTCGGCAATGCCGGCATTGTCCCGGCGGACGGCGATCACCACGGCCTGCGCCATCTCGTCGAGGTCGAAGCCGCCGGCCGGGTGGACACCGACCACGTAGCGCCGGCCGGAGCGGCCGCGCCAGGCCGAGAGCGGGAGCGCGGGGGAGCCGCGCAGACCCGCGGTCGTCTTGAGGCGTTCTTCACGCACATCCTGCCTCCGGGTGCGATCGTCCTTCAGGTCGCGGAGCGCGGCCGACCAGGACAGGGCTCTTCTGTTCGCCATTTGTTCTAACCTAACGCGCGATATCCACAGGCGTCAAGGGCGACGTTCCTAGAGCGAGATGTGGCGACGATGCCCGTTATCCACAAGCCGCCGGGCGCCGGTCCGACGCGGAAAACCGCGCTCGCGAACGGCTCAGCGTCGGGCGTCTGCGGCGGCCGGCGCCTCGTCGGCCGGCACGGCGTGCCCCTCGGCCGCGAGGCCCTGGAGGCCGCCCTCGACGAGGGCGTTCGAGGCCGTCTCGAGCCGCTCCTGGGCCAGCGCCTGGAACTCCTGGCGGGGCAGGCCCGGCGGGATGGGCGGCAGGAACTCGATAACCGCCCGGCCCGGCCGGCGCACGAGGCTGTTGCGCGACCAGAACAGGCCGGTGTTCAGCGCCACGGGCAGGCAGGGCACGTTCAGGGCGGTGTAGAGATGCGAGAGCCCCTGCTTGTAGGCGGGCGGCGCCCCGACCGGACGCCGGGTGCCCTCGGGGAAGATGATGAGCTGGCGGCCGTCCCGGATCGCCGCGCCGGCGGCGGCGTTCATCAGGCTCATGGCCCGGCTGCCCTTCGACCGGTCGATCGCCACCATGCCGCTGCGCGACAGGTACCAGCCGATCAGCGGGATGAGCAGCAGCTCCTTCTTCAGGATGTAGGCGAAGTTCGGCAGCACCGTGCAGAGGGCCAGCGTCTCCAGGGCCGACTGGTGCTTGGCCGCCACCAGCAGGGGGCCGGCCGGGATGTTCTCCAGCCCGCGGAACTCGACCCGCGTTCCCGCGACGACCCGCAGGAGCCACAGGGTGATCCGCCCCCAGGCGCGGGCGAGCCGCAGCACCGACCGGCCGGAGACCAGCATGGGCAGGCCGGCGAAGGCCAGGACCGTCGTGACGGCGTAGAAGCAGACGTTGAAGGCGAGAGAGCGGAGGGCGAGCATCGGGAACCGTGTCGTGGCGGCTCCCCTGTAGCGCGCCCGCGTGTCCGCGGCCAAGGGCGACGTGCCGGGCGGGCGTCAGGTCACCTCGGGGCGATGCCCGTCCCGGACGAGCCCCGCGCCGCGCCCGGCGACCAGCCAGTAGACCAGGCCGGCGCTGGCGCCGACCAAGAACAGGATCAGCGTCAGGCGCGCCTCGCCCGCGAGGAGGGCTGCGTCGCGGGCTCCCCCGCCGGACCGGAGCGCGCCGCGCGTCAGCCAGGGGAGGGCGGCGGTGAGCAGTCCGCAGCCGGCGCCGTACCACAGCAGGCCGCGACGCCCGAGGATCTCGCCGCCGAGGCCGATCACGGCCGGGGGCACGAACAGCAGCGCGAACAGCGCCTTGGCGAGCCCGGCGAGGAGCAGGGCGAGCCCCTCCGGCGGCAGCCCGGCCGAGAGGTCCGACAGGGCCATGTCGAGCCCGGCGAGCGCCCCGCCTGACAGCCAGGCCTGGGCGGCCGGGTCGACGAGCAGCGCCAGGACGAGGACCGCGCAGCCGGCGGGGATCGCGAGCAGGAGGGCGAAGGCCCCGAGAATCAGGCGACCGAGGGCGTGCATGCCGCGAGCCTCTACACCGGGCGCCCCGGCCCGTCGCGCGGAAGCCGCGCCCGACCCTCGCGGGTCCGGCGCGGCTTCCAGGATTTCACGGCCCGGTCACGGCGGCCGCGGGGGTCGTCAGCCGTGGGCCGGGGCGGCGCCGCCGGGATCGCCGTGGGTGTGCTTCTTCCGGAACCGGCCCAGCCAGATCGAGAGGTGGCGGATCACCACGTAGAAGACCGGCGTCAGGAACAGGCCGAAGAAGGTCGCGCCGATCATCCCGAAGAACACCGCGGTGCCGAGCGCCTGGCGCATCTCGGCGCCGGGGCCGGTCGCCACGACCAGCGGCAGGGTGCCGAGGATGAACGCGAAGGCGGTCATCAGGATCGGGCGCAGGCGGAGACGGCAGGCCTCGACCGCCGCCTCGACCGGGCCGCGATGCTCCCGCTGCTCGATGTCGTGTGCGAACTCGACGATCAGGATCGCGTTCTTCGCCGCGAGGCCGATGAGCACGATCAAGCCGATCTGGGTCAGGATGTTGTTGTCCTGCCCCCGGAACTGCACGCCCGCGAGCGCGGCGAGCACACCGGTCGGCACCACCAGCAGGATCGCGAGCGGCAGCGCCCAGGATTCGTACTGCGCGGCGAGCACGAGGAAGACCAGAAGCACGCCGAGGGCGAAGACCGCGCCGGCCGTGCCGCTCGCCGCCTTCTGCTGGTAGGCGATCTCGGTCCAGTCGTACGAGTAGCCGTCGGGCAGCGCCTTCTTGGCGATCTCCTCCATGGCGGTGAGCGCCTGTCCGGTGGAGACGCCGGGCTTGGCCACGCCCTGCACCGGGACCGAATAGTACAGGTTGAACCGCTGCACGATCTGCGGACCGGTCACGTCCCGCACCGAGGCGAGGGTGCCCATCGGCACCAGGGCGCCGGTGGAGGAGCGCACCTTGATCTGCGAGATGTCCTGCACCGACGTGCGGAACGCCGCGTCGCCCTGCAGGCGCACCTGGTAGATGCGGCCCAGGGTGTTGAAGTCGTTGACGTAGGTGCCGCCGAGATCCGCCTGGACCGACGAGAACACGTTGGCCAGCGGCACGTTGAGCATCCGCGCGATGGTGCGGTCGATGTCGAGGAAGAGCTGCGGCGTCGAGTTGTCGAAGGTCGTGAACACGCGCTGCACGTCCGCGCTCTGGTTCGCCTGGGCGATCACCTCGCCGGCGGCGGCCATGAGCGGGCCGATATCCGAGGACTGGCGGCTCTCGATCTGCATCTTGAAGCCGCCGCCGTTGCCGAGACCGCGGACGGGCGGCGGCGGGATCACGATGACCCGCGCCTCCTGGATGTCCGAGGTCGCCTTCAGCACGTCGCCGGTGATGACGGCCGCGCTCCGACCCACTTCCGCGCGCTCCTTCGCCCCCTTCAGCGTCAGGAACATCACGCCGGCATTGGTCGTGTTGGTGAAGGTCGCGCCGTCGAAGCCCGCGATGATCACCGCGTTGGCCACGCCGTCGACCGTCCGGGCCTGCTTGGCGGCGCGCAGGCACACCTCCGTGGTGCGGTCGAGGGAGGAGCCGGACGGGAGCTGGACGACGCCGATCAGGTAGCCCTGATCCTGGTCCGGGATGAAGCCCGTGGGGGTCGTCTGCGCGAGGTGGAGCGTGCCAGCGATCACCGCGGCGTAGACCAGCAGCATCACGCCCAAGCCCACGATCCCGCCGGTGAGCACCCGGATCGTCCGGCCGTAGGCGTTCGACGTGGCGTCGAAGGCGCGGTTGAAGCCGTTCGCCAGCCAGTTCACGAACCGCGTCAGGAAGAACTTCGGCTCCTTGCGGGCGTGGTGGGGCACCAGCAGCAGCTTGCAGAGCGCCGGCGACAGGGTCAGCGAGTTGAAGGCCGAGATCAGGGTCGAGGCCGCGATGGTGAGCGCGAACTGCTTGTAGAACTGGCCCGAGATGCCCGGGATGAACGCCGTCGGCACGAACACCGCGGCGAGCACCAGCGCGATGGCGATGACCGCGCCGCCGACCTCGTCCATGGTCTTGTGGGCGGCGTCGCCCGGCGACAGGCCCTCGGCCATGTTGCGCTCGACGTTCTCCACCACCACGATCGCGTCGTCGACCACGATGCCGATCGCAAGCACCAGCCCGAACAGGGTCAGGTTGTTCAGCGAGAAGCCGAAGGCGGCCATCGCCGCGAAGGTGCCGATCAGCGAGACCGGGATCGCGATGACCGGGATCAGGGCGGTCCGCCAGCTCTGGAGGAACACCAGCACCACGATGACCACGAGGCCGACCGCCTCGAACAGGGTCTTGTAGACCTCGTGGATCGATTCCTCGATGAACTCCGTCGGGTTGTAGGCGATGCGGTACTCGACGTCCGGCGGGAAGTTCTTCTTGACCTCCTCCATCACCTTCTTGACCGACGCCGCCGCGTCGAGCGCGTTGGTGCCCGGCCGCTGGAAGGCGCCGATGCCGACCGCGGGCGTGTCGTTGAGGAACGAGTTGGTCGTGTAGTCCTTCTGGCCCATCTCGACGCGGGCGATGTCCTTGACCCGGACGAGGCGCCCGTCCTGCGCCTTGATGATCACCTCGGCGAACTGCTCGGGCGTCTTGAACCGCGCCTGCGACTGCACGACGAGCTGGAACGCCTCGCCCTTGGCGGCCGGCGGACCGTTCAGCTGGCCGGCGGCCACCTGCACGTTCTGCTCCTGCAGGGCCGTCGTGACGTCGGTGACCGAGAGGCCGTAGGCGGCGAGCTTGTTCGGGTCGACCCAGACGCGCTCGGCGTACTCGTTACCGCCGAAGATGGTGATGTCGCCGACGCCGTCGAGGCGCAGCAGCTCGTCGCGGATGTTCAGGTAGATGTAGTTGGCGAGGTAGTTCTGGTCGTAGGTCTTGTTCGGCGAGAGCAGGTGCACGACCAGCATCAGGTCGGGCGACGCCTTGCGGACCGTGACGCCGAGGTTGCGCACGTCCGGCGGCAGGCGCGGCTGCGCCACCGAGAGCCGGTTCTGCACCAGCACGTTCGCGATATCGAGGTTGGTGCCGACCTTGAAGGTCACGGTCAGCAGCATGTTGCCGTCGTTGGTCGACAACGACGTCATGTAGAGCATGTTGTCGACGCCGTTGACCTCCTGCTCGATCGGCGTCGCGATCGTGGCGGCCACGGTCTCGGCGTTGGCACCCGGATAGGAGGCGCGCACCGTCACGGTCGGCGGCACGATCTCGGGGTACTGCGAGACCGGCAGGCTCTCGTAGGCCACGAAGCCGAGGATCAGGAAGACGATCGACGTGACGGACGCGAAGATCGGTCTGTCGACGAAGAAATGGGCGAAACGCATCGGTCAAACCTCTGAGGCCCGCCGGTCTCCCGGACGGGGCCCTGCGTCGTCGGTGCGGGGCGCGCCGCGCGGCGCGCACGAAGGCGTTCGTGTCGAGCCCCGGGGGCTCAGGTCTTGCTCGGGGGCAATTCGATCGTCTCGGGGGTGACCTTCGCGCCCGGCCGGACGCGGGACAGGCCGTTGACCACCACGGTCTCGTCGCCCTTCAGCCCTGACTGGATCACCCGGTAGCCGTCGACCTTCGGTCCCAGCACGACGTCCTTCTGCTGGATCACGTTCTCGGGCCCGACGATGTAGACGATCCGCTTGTCCTGGTTGGCCGCCACAGCGTCGTCGGGCAGCAGGATGCCCTGGAACGGCTTGGTCGCCGGCATCGAGACGATGCCGAACAGGCCGGGCTTGATGAACAGGTCGGGGTTCGGGACGGTCGCGCGCAGCAGGATCGTGCCGGTGGCGTTGTCGACGCGGTTGTCGACGAAGTCGAGCGTGCCCTTGCGGGTGGGCTTCGCCTCGCCGGACAGGGCGATCAGGATCGGCACGCCCTTGCCCTGCTGGGTCTGGCCCATGCCGATGCCGAGGCTGTTCTGGTACTTGAGGAACGACTTCTCATCGACCGTGTAGCTGAAATAGATCGGGTCGAGGGACACGATCGTCGTCAGCATGGTCTGGTCGGCGCTGACGATGTTGCCCTCGGTCACCAGGCGGCGGCTGATGCGGCCGTTGATCGGCGCCTTCACCTCGCTGAAGTCGTAGTTCAGCTGGGCGTTGTTGAGGGCGGCCTGGGCGCTGTCGACGTCGGCCTGGGCGGTCTGCGAGGCCTGCCGGCGCTGGTCAGTGACCTGCTCGGAGATGTTGCCGCTGCGGGACAGGGTCTGCGCGCGCTCCAGGTCCGTCTGCGAGAAGGACTGGCGCGCCTTGGCGGAGGCCAGGGCCGCCTGGGCCTGCTCCAGCGCCGCCTTGTAGGGGCGCCGGTCGATCACGAACAGGACGTCGCCCTTCTTCACCGTCTGGCCGTCGACGAAGTTGATCTTCTCGAGGTAGCCGGTGACGCGGGCGCGGACCTCGACGTAATCGATCGCGTCGAAGCGGCCGGTATACTGATCCTGCTCGACGATCTGGCGCACCACGGGCTTGGCCACGGTGACCTTGGGCGGCGGGCCGCCCGGCGCCTGCGCGCGGGCCGGAGTCGCGAGGGGGCCTGCCGCGAGAGCCGCGATCAGGCCTGACAAGACGGTGAGTAGGCTGGGAAGCCGGCTGCGCATCGGGTCCTGCTGTCCGTTGGCCGACCGTCCGGTCGCGCCGGGCTTGACGATTGTTCCGCCGCGGGTGCGCCGTAACCCGCGGTCGACGGTGTTGCTTGTGCGCGAACGCACATCACGGTCCCGCGAGCCGGATTGAAACGGCAGATCAGGCGACCGTTTCGCCCGCGCTGTACCAGTCCTTGAAACCGCCCTTGTAGTGTTCGGCGAGGTCGAGCCCGGCATTCTGCGCCGCCATGAGCGCGTGGACCGAGCGGACGCCCGAGGCGCACGAGAACACCGCCCGCCGGCCGTCCTCGGCGACGAGGGCCGCGACCGCCTGTGGGTCGAAGCCGGAGAGCGGGTGCGAGACGGCGCCGGGGATGTGCCCGGCCTCGTACTCGTGCGGCTCACGGACGTCGATGATCAGCATCGAGCCGTCATCGAGCCCCTGCTTGACCGTCTCGCGATCGAGGTCGACCACCCGCATCGGCAGGATCTCCGTTCCGCCCGCTCTCGGCCAGGCTGGCTGACTGACGCTTTTCCTTATTCGTCAGACCCCGGCGGCGCAACGTGCGTCGTCGTCCCGCGACCGTCGGCCGGGGGGCAGGCGGCCGAGGAGGCCCGGCCCGGAGCGGATCGGGGCCACTGTCAGAGCGCCGCGAGGGTCGGCGCCACGGCCGCGAAATGCGCGGGCCAGTCCGGCGGCCGGTACCCGGCGAGCCGGCCGGCCAGTTCGGCGCGGAGCGACCCGTCGGGCCGCGCGAGCGCCTCGATCGCCTCGATCCAGCCCGGACCGTCCAGGGGATCGCGGAACAGCGCGAAGCCGTCGGCGATCTCGCGGTGGACGGCGATGTCAGAGGCGATCACCGGCAGCCCCGAGGCCGCGGCCTCGACGACGGGGATGCCGTAGCCCTCGGTGAAGGACGGCATCAGCAGGGCGGTGCAGCTGCGCATCAGCGCCGCCAGACCGTGGGTCGACAATCCCGAGGCCTCGATGACGTGGGCGCGCACGCCGGGGCAGCGCTCCAGCATGTCGATGGCGCTCTCCGCCTCCCAGCCCCGGCGCCCGACCACGACGAGCCGGGGTGCAGCCGCCCCGTGGCGCTCGGCCAGGAGCCGCCAGATCTGGAACAGCAGCAGGTGGTTCTTGCGCGACTCGATGGTGCCGCAGACCAGGAAGGTCGGCCGGTCGGGGGTGAATCGGGGCCCGGCGTGGCCGAAGGCGGTCTCGACCCCGAGATGGCCCACGGCCACCGGCGGCCGCCCGAACCCCTCGGCGGCGAGATGCGCGAGGGTGCGCCGGCCGGTATCCTCCGAATTCACCAGGATGGCGGAGGCGTGCCGCCCGATCGTGCGCAGGCGCGCCCGGTGCCGGTCGGCCTCACCGGACCGGCCGTATTCCGGGTGGGTGATCGGGATGAGGTCGTGGACGAAGAACGCCGCCCGCACGTCCCGCCGGCTATAGAGCCAGTCGAACCGCCGCGGGTCGTCGAGGCGCAGGTGCGAGGTGTGCAAATAGAGCGCGTCCCGGGGCAGGATCGCGACCGACCGGCCGCGCAGCGCGATGTCGACGGTCTTGCGCGCCTGGATCCGCCGCCGGTCGGCGGACCCGGCCTGCGGTCCTGCGCCGGGCGGCGGTGCGGCGGCGGGATCGCCGCAGCGGGACGCGAGCCGCCGGTAGACCGGGTCCGACGCGGCGTCCCGGTCCTCGACCCAGCCGGCCGCCACGGCCTCGACGATCTCCAGCGCCTGCGCGCGGTCGAGGATGCGCGGTCCGAACGCCGTGGAGACGACGCCGACGCCCGTCTCCGCCCGGCCGAGATAGGCGCGCGCGTAGGCGAGGTCGACGCGGTCGATGCCCGACGGGCTCGCGTGGCGCAGCCGCGTGACGAGGCGCGTGAGATCGAAGGCGATCGGTCGGTCCGTCATGATCCTCTGGCAATCGTGGGGGCGAGGCCTCCCCGTAACGGGCCTGACCCGCGAGAGCCAGCACATCCGCGCGGCCCGCGCGCCGAAGGGCTTGCGCGGGCGCGGCGCGGAGGCTAAGAGCCGCGAGCCCTAGCGGCGTCGGAGTGTAGCGCAGCCCGGTTAGCGCACTAGTCTGGGGGACTAGGGGTCGTGGGTTCGAATCCCGCCACTCCGACCAAAAAACACCCGCTACGGCAACGACTTAGCCTCTGAACCGGAGAGGCTGGCTTACTGGAACTACGCTTTAGTAATCAGTCAGTAAGCCAACGTGGGTGCCCACGGCTCTCGAATGGCTTTCTGACCGTCGGGAGAAGCGTATTGGCGTTCAAGGTCATCGATCCGGAGTCGTGCTTCACGTCGAGCGTGATTCGCGACCCCAAGCGCTTCGTGGGCAGATCCGACCTCATCGCCAACAGCGTTACGGCGCTCAACTCGCCGCAGGGACTGATCGCCATCTACGGCAAGCGCGGCGTCGGGAAGTCGTCGCTGCTCCGACAGATCCAGGATTTGGCCACCGGGAACTACGAGCTGGTCCGCCGGGCCGGGCTCGCTCACATCATCCCGCCCAAGCCACGCCGGTATTTCACGGTCTACTACGCCTGCGATTCGATCATCACCAACGCGAACGACCTCGTCACGCGGCTGTGCAACGACAGCGATCCGCTCGACGGCCTGCTCCGTCTCGTCCCCGACGGCGGCAAGGAACTAGCCGAGTTCACCCGGACCGATGAGAGCACCGGCGGCTTCGACCTGAAGGTGCTTAAGTGGGGCGTGCGCGAGCAGGACGCGACGAAGTACTCCAGCGCCGTCCCCGGCGACATCATCCAGACGTTCCGGAATTTCACTAACGCCGTCGTCGAGGCCAACAACCGCCTGTTCAACAAGCGCGACTCCGTCCTGATCCTGTTGGACGAGTTCGACGTGATCAAGGACAAGGCGGGCCTCGGCTCTCTGATCAAGTCCCTCACCAGCGACAAGGTCAAGTTCGGCATCTGCGGGATCGGCCAGGACATCGGCGAGTTGGTCGCCGACCATAGCTCGGTCGATCGCCTGATTGAGCAGGGCGCGGTCTACGTCAGGCCGATGACGATGCCCGAGACCGAGGAGATCTTCGCCGTCGCCACCAAGCTGTCGGGCGACCGGCTGGAGTTCGCGCCCAGCATGGTCCGGCGCGTCTCGGAGTTCTCGGAGGGCTATCCCTACTTCGCCCAGCTCTTCGGTCGGGCGTGCGTGCAGGAGGCCAACAACCGGGGCACGAACCGGATCGACGACGCTATCCTCGATGTCGTCCTGAGCAAGATCCGCTCCGGTCAGGCGTTCCCGAACCTCGAGGCGAAGTACCAGCGCGCGATTGGAGCCTCGGACGACCGCGCCATGCTGCTCACGCTGCTGGCCGAGCAGTCCGCCGACGAGACCAAGTTCGACGCCACACTCGGTCAGGTCGTCCTCCGCCAGAGCCGATCGACCGCACAGGACCTCGGCATCGAGTACATCGATCAGCTTCTCCCGCGACTGATCGAAGAGCGCTACGGGCCGGTCCTGGTGAAGACGCCGGATGCGCGTGGCCTGTACGAGTTCACCGATCCGGTGTTCCGCACCTATGTGAAGCTGCGCCATATCGGCAACTAGATCAGCCGGTGCCGGCACGGGCGGCGAGGCATCGGCACCTGAGCAAGATCGCGGCTGGGTTGAGATCGGCGGGAGAGATCCCTTCATCGACTCTCTTAGCGAAGCCCCGCAGGCTCACTGGCGGCCGGGATTGGCCAACTGGCGGATCGAGAATCCCATGCGCTTGATCCCCTGCCAGGCGGGGGGCTGATGGCGCCGTTGAGATCAGCACGGAGATCCTCGACCTCGACGGCACCGCCCGCCCAGCGAGACAGCGAGCGGGATCCAGACAGCGCGGCTGATTAGCTCCGTAATGCCCACAACCTCGGCGGGTGCGGCCTGGGACGTGAACATCCCTGCCTGGAGAGCAGACGGTCCGGATGGACAGCAGCAGGCCCATCAAGGTCGCCTACTCGGCCGCCGTCGGTCCGATATGCGGCAACGCTCCGCGCGCGTTTTCAACGAACGCAGCGATGTAGCGATCCAGGCAGGTTAGCGTCGAGACATGCACTTGCGCATGAACTCCTGACGCTGTGGCATAGTATAACGATTAAATGCGCTTGATCCCTTGCCGGGAATTCGGGAATAGACACCCGCTATTACGGCCTCAGACAGGCAGCGCTCTCGCTTCTCATTCACTTGAGCAATAGACGCAGTCGCGGTAGCATCAAGCGCTCCTATGACGATCATTAGTCTGATCATTGTGCATCAACAACCTCGCGCATCAGAGCGCTTCCACGTAGGCGCGCTTGAACCGAATACCAGATTCGCTCGGCTTGGACGACAAGCACTCAACCTAAATCGACGGCTTCGCAGCAACGTTCAGGGTCGTCGAGAGAATGTATCCATACAACGAGATGATGCTGCGACAGGTGATTAGCGAGGTCTGGAAGCGCGAACGGCTGTGAAGCGGCTGGGTCGGCAGGCGAAATCATGTTGCTCGTCGACTTCCGAGGGTCGGAGCGTGACAGCGCGCACGATCGAACATGAAAAGGCCCGGCACAATGGCCGGGCCTGGAGGTTCCGTAGAGCACGGGGTTCAGGTGGCACCGAGGCGATGAGTCCTCGATGCCGTGTCGATACGCGGCTTAGAAGTCGCGCTGGACGCGGACGCGGATCTGGGAGACCGAGTCCTGTGTCGCAGTGCGAACGGCGCCACCAGCATTGATCTGAGCGACGCGGCTGTAAGCCGTCGGATCCTTGTCGTTATCAATGACACGGCCATTCTTCACGCCGATCTGCGTGTAGAAGCCCTCGACACCGATATCGAGATCCTTGACGGGCGACCAGATGATGTTCGCGCCAGCGACGAACTGGTACGTGTCACGCAGGGCTTGGCTCAGGTTGAAGAACCGGGTGCCGGGGGTACCGACGCCGTTGGATCCAAAGGAGTTGGCGGGGTTCACCGCATTGAACACCAGACCCTGACCAAGGCGGGAGGCGGCCGAGAAGTTCATCTCGCCGTAGCTGCCGAACACGGCCGAACGCCACTCAGGAGCCCAGTAGTGCAGGTATGCTGCGGAAACCGTCCAGCTATCCGACTTCTGGATCTGGCCCGTGACCGGGTTGATCGTTGCATCCGAGAAGTACTGCGAGAACTTCTGGCCCTGAATGGTCGTAGCGCTCTGGTTGTAAGTTCCGGAGTACGAAGAGTAACCAGTGTAGAGCTGAGCGCCGGAACCATATGCGGCCTGCAGATAGAACGCATCACCCGGCGCGATGAAGGGAGTGTTGACTTTCAGGCCGCCCTGGACCGCGTAGCCGTATTCGCTATTGCTGTGCCGAATGTTGACGAGCGGGGCGTTGCTGCCCGTCGTCGCAGCAGTCGAGAGATTACCGACATTGAGCTCGTGCACGGCAGCCGACACCTGCGCGGAGCCCCAAGCCTGGTCGAGCCGCACAGCGCCAACAAAGTCGGGCATACGGTTACGCTCGATCACATCGATCGAGCTGAACCGAGTGGGGACACCGTTGGTGTAGCCAACGAACACGGGGGTCGGCAGCGCGGTGAGACCAAAGTTCTGAACCGCGCCGTTGGTCACCTGGGCCGTGACGCCGTTCGGCGAGAAGATCGTGCTGCGGCGGAACGTCGGATCTTCGACCGAGATCGTGGCCGACAGGCCGTTGCCGATTGTGGCGGTGTAGGCCAGCAGGTTCGTCGAGAACACGTCCGAGCCAGCTGTGGCGCCGGAGAATTCGAAGTCGTGGGCGTAGAAGTCGAAGAACGACGAGGCGCGACCGGCGGTCATGCCGGCGAACTGGATGAACGCCTTGTCCACGTTCACGAATTGCTGGGCGCGGCCGAACTGATCCTGGCCAAGGCCCGGGAAGGCTTGACCGATACGCTGCTGCGTGCCGGAGGTGCCGCCGCCGTAAGGACCGCCCGAGCGGTAGCCGGCGTCGAGGCGAACGAAGGCGCGCAGCGTGCCGTAAGCGGTCTGGGTGCGGGCATCGAGGTTGATGCGCATCCGGGTGCCGTAGCCAGCAGTGTCGCCGACACCGTTAGCCCGCGAGTAGGCGGTCTGGTAACCGCCCTCGAACCGGGCGCGGCCGGAGAGACGCAGGCAAGTGTCGGTGCCCGGGATATAAAAGAAGCCAGCGCCGTAGGCGCCGCAGACGCGGACGTACTCGATCGGAACCGCCTTCTTGACCGGGAGGTCGGCGGCGTGGGCTGCGCCTACCGCCGCGAACGCAGCAGCAGACCCGAGCAATGAGCTCTTCAAGAGCTTCATAGACATCTCCAAAGCTTCGAGACCCAATGGTGCGGACGTGCCCGGTTTTCCGGATCTGGCCGCGTAGTGCGTAGTGGCCTGCGTCTTAGGTGGCAGGCTCCTGCGGGCTCTCGCTTGGCGATGCCCCCGTGCAGCTTCACCATGTGCGAACACGTTCTGGGGAGCAACGCGGATTCCGCCGGCCTTTACCAGTTCCAAGGCGATGTTGCTGGATCGCCACAATTCCGGAAGGCATTTGCCGGCAAAGGCTTGCTGTATCGGCATGGCCGCGACACTTTTCGGCAGGTGTGCTGCGTTTCGAGGCAGGTCAAGGCGGACGCTGTGGAATGTGGGGAATCACAGAAACAGAATCGGCGCCGTGTTATGTTGCGAGCTTTGAGCCGGCCAAACTAGGGTGTCGGCGGCAAATCTTCCCTGTTTCTCATTGTGGGCATAATTGATGACCGATGCGGTCAGCGACGTCTCCGGTAGCATCAAGACTGAAGTCTTAATCCGCAAGTACGGACTTCTCCAGCCAAGCGGGTGGGCTGACGATTGCGAAACTGAAATGCGCCTTCTGGACTCACTCTGGAATAAACTTGTCGACATCCACGAAAAATACATCTTAAAATATTTGGAGTGCATATCTCGAGATGTGGGATTCTCCGAGGCAAAAGCTCAGTACGACAGCCTCGTCGCCACAAACGCTGCGGCATCTGACGTTGTCGCGTCAAAGCGGCAGCTTGCGATCATTCAGAAGGATGTGACCCGTCAGAAGGCAGATGAACTTCGTGCGCTGGAAGCCTCTCGACGCGAAGAGGTCAAGTTAGCGCGGCAGGAGAGCGGCCTCTGGTGGGGTAATTACAACGCCCTAATCCGCTCCTTCGAAAGGGCTCGGAGTGCAGCCATTCGAGGTGGTCAAACCATGCATCGTCGTTCCGGTGGAGGCGACGGCAGGATCACCAACACCCTACAAGGAGGTGCCGATGTGGAGGCCCTGTTCGACGGCAGTCTGAGCCAGATCATGGTGCGCCCGGTTTCAAAGCGCGCATGGTCGTCCGAGAGCCGCGGGGAGCGTCGCCGACTTCAGCGCACAACCCTGTCGGCCACGGTATTTGTTCGGGACGGCGAGCGCCGAACCGTATCCTGGCCGATGATCATGCATCGACCAATACCGGCGGATTGTCAGGTGAACGAGGTGATCATCACGCGTCGCCGCAACGGTAATAGGTGGCGATGGGCGGCGAGCTTCATATGCAAGCGAGCAGCTGATCGGGCGGCCCCGGCGGCGACCAATAAGAAACGGGTTGCGGTCGATGCGGGCTGGCGACGCGTTCCAGCCGGCCTTCGTGTCGCGACAGTCGTCACCGCTGGAGAGCCGCCGAGCTTCATCATATTGCCAGCAACGCTGCTGGATTCGTTCTCGATGATCGACGAGCTACGAAGCCGAGTACGGTTAAGCACTGGGCTGGGCATGGATAAGATTCAAGGGACTGATCCGAGCTCTTTTGCGCAGCCGTTCCAAGATCTACTCCGACAGTTCCAATCAATCCCGGAGAAACGGCCTGCTGACCTCGATAGATTCCTTGAGAGCGCCTTTTTTCTTGCCCAGGCCAGGGAGGATATTGGAACCGACCTGTGGTTGTGGCGCAAGGAGCACAAGCGGCTTGTGGATTGGCTTCGCAACCATCACAGAAAGATAATCGGGCACCGAGATCATTTCTACCAGAACAGGATCATTGAAGTACTGGATCAAGCCTCCGAGCTTATCGTCAACGACGTAAAGTTAGGAGAGATCGCCGCTCGAAGACCGCCGGGTTCAGAGGGTCCGTTCGTTTCGAACCGTGTGGCTCATTACCGTCGCATCGCTGCGCCGTCAGAACTGTTGCAGACGCTCAAGCATCAAGCGCAGAAACGCGGCATCACCTTTAACAAGGTAGAAGCCGAATGGCCTGTCCGGTGCCCTACGTGCCGTTCGACAGCTCGCAAAACGAGGGCCGACGCGCTGCCGCAGATCTGCGCAAACTGCGAGACAAGCTTCGACCAAGACGTGGTCGCATGCGAATCGCTGCTGTCGCCGCTTCCGACCACCAGAACAACACGTTCATCCAAGACGCGAAAGGCAGCCGAGGCCGTGGAGAACGATGCCCTAGGCAAGCCGAATCAGTCGGCCTCGGACTGAGGTCGCCATCCCCAGGCAGTAGATCTTCGTCAACGATACGATCTGCGCTGACGTGTGGTTCAAAGCACCAGCCAAACCGGTGTCGATTTGGTGATGTAGAAGTTTTCGCTACGAAGCGGCGAAACACGCGTGGGCCCTTCATCTCATTGGCTGCCGCACCTCGTCAACTCCGATCTCGAGGTCGCAACCATCTTCGGTTGGGACGCTCGGCGACCCAGGACATGCAGCCGAGATCCTGTTGGCCTGTCAGGCGGCAGGGGCGCTCGGCGACAGCCGTTGCGCAGACCACGGTGGCGAGATCGAGATGACCGATACGATGATCGACCGAATGCAGGAGCTTCCCGGCGCGTACCGGCGGACGATCTCGATTCCGGTCCTGCAGGCCGCTTTGAGCAAGATCCCGTTCCTGCCCTAGTCAGGGACGAGAACGGAGCGGTCGAGGTCGTAGCGTCGATCGTAGTGGCCGATGAGGATGGACAGCCGGTCCATAAGCGGAGACCGCTCGTATTCGCGCCTTTGGTTGCTAGGGCTGTTCAAGAGGCAGTGACCGGTACAACGTGCACAACTATTTCGCCAGCGGCGCGGGAAGGTATTCTCCGAGCACCCCAATCAGGCCGAGCACCGCTGCGATGGCGAACCAGACACCGGTCAAGATGTAAGGTAGCAGCGTGACGACGTAGATCATCGCCAGCATCACAGGAATCAGGATCGTTCCCGTGACCGCCACCGTACGCTTCGGCTTCCGAAAGCGCGTCAGGACGAATTGGAGGTACGCACCGACGCCGCTGATGATCTTGGCGATGAACACCGACGCTACGAACAACCAGAGCCAGATCGACGGCATCATGGATGCGTAGAAGAGATCTGACCCGATCGTGACGAAGGGGATCAGCTGCACCAAGAAGGCCATCCCGA
The DNA here is from genome assembly GCF_050281105.1 of Methylobacterium sp. NPDC080182. NCBI lineage: Bacteria > Pseudomonadati > Pseudomonadota > Alphaproteobacteria > Hyphomicrobiales > Methylobacteriaceae > Methylobacterium > Methylobacterium sp. NPDC080182. The sequence goes on along the minus strand of NZ_JBNNWO010000010.1, from coordinate 77,380 downwards.
GCACGGTCTGAGGGATATCGCCGTGGAGTAGCGCTGCGACCTGATCGGCCGGGAGGCCCTGCGCAATGCCTGCCCCCTCGAGACCTGGGACGTGCGCTCTCGCCCACCAGATCATGATGAACATGAACACCATCGCCATCTCGAATGAGACAGCCGGTGGTGAGATCCAACTGGTACTCAACAGCAGCGGCAGCAGGGACAGGATCGAGACGCCGGCGACGTAGATCGTGAATCCCGCCATGAAGTCGCCTAAACAGACCAGCGGCCCCCATCGGGTATGCCGGCGCAGTACCCGGATCACGAGCCGCGTCTTGTACAGCGCGACGTAGTCAACGGGGATGCTCCAGATCATCCAGCTCAGAGCGGCCTTCAGCCGGCTTATGGGTTCCGCGAGCCAATAGGCTTTCAGGAAGGCGAGCGGCGGCCCGTCCAGGTACGAGCTGATCCAGAACGAGAAGATCCCGGATAGCGCGACGAGCAGGACGATGCTGGAGATCGTCACCGCGGCGGATGCGAAGAAGCATCGCCAACTCAGATGCCGCGGACCGAAGATGATGTTCATGGCGTCGGCGGCGGCATCGACGACCGCGTGCGAGCCATCCTTGAATCGGCCCTCCCGTAGATACGTGAGATAAGCCGAGCGCACCGTCGGCTTCAGATGCGAATCGAGGAAGTGTCCGAGTCCGACCGCTATAGCGCCGATTGCAGCAACTGGTACGGCGGGCCCGAGCAGCGCTTGTGCCCACTTCAGGAACTCGTTCATCCATACCTCGCCGACGCGAACCTAAGGCTGTCGGGCTGGCGAGGGTAGGTCGGTCAGCGAGTCTCGGTATCGGCCGCGTACTGCTCCTTGATCTTGGCAACCACGGCCGGGAGGGTCCCGACCGGATCGAGCAGGATATCCAGCGACAGGTTGAGCAGGTCGCGCACGAGCTGCGATCGGCTACCAGATTCGGGCAGCAGGCGGGCGGCTGTGTTGAGGCGCGCGAGTAGCTCGGTGTCGATCGACACGGAGATCGTGTGGAACGGGTCGTCCTGAAGTTGTCGGGCCATGATGGAACCTTCGTTGTTCTGGGATGTTATGCTTCTGAACGCCCGGATTGTGCCGGTGCTACTGAAATTCGCGGAGGGTCCGCGAGCGGATCTTGAGATCGGCGGTCGAGCGGCCAAGCGGGTCAGCTCCAGCCAAATCCCCCGATCCACTACATGCGCATCGTGGTCCATCAGGCGGCTCGCCTGTTCCGGAACGCGATGGCGGCCGTCAGGAAGCGTTCTGCGCGCTGCTGAGCGATACCGTCCGGGTCGGGCGGCAAGCCGAGGGACTCATCCGTCACGGGCGGTCCGCCGATCGACGGAAGGGTGATGCTCGCTGGGATCTCGGTCTCGTCCTTACGCGGTGCGGGGATTGAGAGGCTGATGCGGGTGGCCGTCGCCGTCACGGTCGGGATCTCGGCCATAACGTCCACCTCGAACCGGGCTCGCACGTCGAGCATCGTCCCGGCCTGAACACCCGCAGGCATCTCAGGCACGTTCACGACAAGCACCGGGCCCCGCTCCAACTCGGCGAAGGGAAGGTGCAGCGCGCCGGTCTTCGACACCTTGGCGGCCCGGAGCGCGTCCGTCGCGCAGGCGCCAACCGCGATCTTGAACGACGGCGTGAGCGTCAGGACCAGAGCGCCCTGGCGAACATGCAGAACCGGGATCCCGGGGAGGTCGATCGAGGCGTTGGGGCGTTTCGAGCGCGTGATCCGCTTCGGCCTGAGGGCCTTCGGGGTGCTGAGCCGCAAGAGATCGCGGGCGACAGCGGAAGCGGGGCGGAACTTCATGTGGTGGTTTCCCGGTCGGTGGCGGCCGGGGCGAGCCGGATGCGGTTCAGGTACAAGCCACAGCCCTGGCGGCCCTTGTCGGGTCGGCTGTAGGGGGCGATGCGGGCGTTCATGACGATGGTCGTGCCCGTCGGGGGAGGCGGGATCGGCGCGCCGTCGCCGTCGAGGATGACGGGGGTCTTCGTCGTCTCAGCGAACAGCAGCCATTGCCCGAGACGCGTCCGCCTGAACGGGAGTCGGATCGGACCCTCCACCTTGGGGTAGGCCGTCCGGAAGGCATGCCGCATCGCATCGGCGACGGCGCGCATGTCGAGATCGTCGAGCTGGAGGCCCAGACTGTAGCTCGGGAGGCCGTGCCGGGTGTCCGGTCGATCGAGGCCCTGAACCGCCATGGGGGCCGGCGGCGTCGTCAGGAACAAGTCGCCGAGGCGGCCGTGCTTCGGTGTGTCGAGCTTGATCACGTCCAGGTCAATCGATAGCGTCTCGCATGCCGATGTTGTATCACGGCAACAGGCAATAGGCAAGTTATAGTGCCTGTTCGAGGTCGATTTCTACATGATCCAGCAGTACGAGCACTAGGTGTAAGTTGGCTGATACAGCTCAGAGCATGGAACGAAGGTCGGATCCCTCTGTCCATCTCTTGGAAAGGGCCTTGACCATGATGGAGGTGATGCTCGGCCGACAGGTTGTGCCCATACCGACTACGGCGACCCGGCCACCAGGATTGGCTGACCGGCTGTCGGAGCCTGTCATCTATTCCTTGGACGGGGCCCCTCGTTACCGACCCGCGCCGTAGGCTTTCCTGCCGCGACTACGGCTGTAGGGGGTTCTGACCGTCCCGGCCGGCGCTACCCTCGGTGATACGAGCACTGACGGTCGCTGCCTGATCCGTCCGCGGTGCTGACCGCCCCGCTCCCGGATATGAGATCGCCTGAGCCTGGAACGTCCGTCTGCTCCATTGCTGCGCTCGACGTGTGTCTCGCTGCGCAAGCGGAATGGTGCTGTCCTGTTATAACTGTCCTGGATTTGTTGGTCTCGCTGGACGTATTCGTCTCATCCCACGAAATCCGATCATCCTGTCAGGCGCTTAGCCCTTCGCTCAGGCCCGCTTCTTGGGGCGCAGACGACGCATGTTCGGATCCTTTGGCAGCTCGCCCTTCTCCACCTTCCGGTAGTAGGTCGCCCGGCTAATAGGCGGATTGAGGGCCAGCCAGGGCTTCGTCTGCGCCATCGATTCGTTGCGGGGCATCACGTCGCCGTTCTTCCGACGCTCCTGAGCCTTGCGCTTCACGTCGGCCCTGCGCTTCTCGACTTCCCGTTGGCGGGCGTCCCGATCCACGGCCCCGACGCTCCTGAGCTTGAACTGGACAACCTCGGCGTGCCGGATGTTGAGGTCACGAGCGATATCGTCGGCCGCCGGCACGGTGGCATGCTTGGCGCCAAGTTCCTCAAGGATCCGACGCTCCTGGTCCTCGAACCACGCGCGCGGCCGATCGGCGGCGAGCTTCGGGCAATGCTCCTGAGCCCAAGCTTGGCTATTAAGATCCCTAGGATTACGTCCGTCGTCCGTCATCGCGGCCCACCTCATCACCTGCATCCGCACCGCGGCGCTGTAGTACATCTCGCCGTCGTCGGTATCGCAGGGTCCACCGTGACGTCCTTGGATCAGCGCGCCGATGGAATAAAGGCGCAGGTTGCACAGGCCGACGACCTTGCCCGGCGACCACCGCTTGCGGCCCATCCGATAGACCCGCTTGCGAGGCGAGGCGGCTTCCGACCGGACGAACGACGCGTTCCCGGAAGGCGTGATATAGAGCTTCGACCTCAGGACGGTAGGGTTGTCGTTATCGGCCGCAGACTCTTGCGACACCACGGCCGCGATGTTATTGTAAGCCATCGAGGTTGCTACGCCCCTTCTCCGCGATACGGCCGGACAACTGGACCGCAGAGAGGGGGCGTCCCTTTTCTATTTATGCAAACGCGCTAGACCTTCGAGTCCGTCGCATCTCCGCCATTGAGCGCCGACGAGACACCGCGCCTCATCGATCCGTCCACATAATACTACGGGATTTTAACCACAGCAAACTTGCGCAGATATCATCTTGATCTTGATCTGAGATCAAAATCGAGAGCTTACGACAGGAGTACCAACCGTTGGATGAACGGTAGGCCCGGGGACCGATCGGTGAGACCGATCTCCGAGTCCCTCCTGATCAGGTCACGCCCAAGCTTGGTCGGTGTCGTGGCTTCGGCGGTTCATGGCGTCGTTCAGGCTGCGCTGAACCGAGTTCTTCAGTTCATCCGGCGACAGGCGCGCGGCGTTGACGGTCACGTGGTTCGTCACGTTGCCGCCGCCCTGAGCAGATCCGCCTGAGCCGGCCGGCGCCGTCTTGATCGGCGTGCTCGTCCCGAGTGACCGACCGGGTGTCCCGGATCCGAGACCAGAGCCAGGACCGGCTGGAGCCGATGCTCCTGCAGCACCACCGCTCGCACCCGGAGGCAGGTTCACACGACCGGCCCTCTCAGCAGCCGCCCGCGTCGCCTCCACGGACTCCTGCGCCCGGCGGACCGCAACACGATCGGCGTACTCCCAGCCTTGTCCGACGACTCGGCCGTGGTTACCGGAGATTGTCTGGTATTGGAGGCGGCCGTTTTTCATCCGGGTTTCGCCGGTTGCAAGTCCTACGTGACCGCCAGTCTTCCCTACGCCTCGTCCTCTGTGAGTAACCACAACGTCGCCGGCCTTCACACCGTCAGCGACTGCCGTTCCCCATCCAAGGTAAGAATTGGCGATACTTCCTTGGATGCCCTTAATGTTAGCGGACTTAAGGGCTCCATTTACGAAGTCAGCGCACCAATTGCCAGCAGTCATCTTTGATCCCAGCGCCGCCGCGGCCTGTCGCGAGCCCATGCCGAGTAGGGAGCGGGCGTTCTCGACAGCCTTGGACGTGCCGCCGAGACCGGCGAGCGGTGATCCACCGGACGAGCCGCCGCCGAACTGCCTGTAGAAGCCCTCGGCTAAGGCGCCACGCTCTGCACGCTCGTCCCGCTTCGGCCGCTCGAAATGCTGGACGAAGGCGCCGCCCGCATCCCTGGCCGAGATCCCCGGCGTCATTAGCAGGCGGTGCGCACGCTGTGCTCCAGCGTCACCGGACTTCATCTCCCACGCAACCGCTCGGAGCTGGTCCGAGAAGGATGCCCTGGATACGTCGATACCGGTGCCCGCCAGGATCTGGCGCCGCCGATCGGCGTGCCACTGCGCTATCCCATGAGCCGCGCCACCATCACCGCGGGCGTTCGGGGTGAAATTCGACTCCTTAGACAAGCTGGCCAAGATGCCGGCCGTCGCCTCCTCCGAGTAGCCCTGCGACCTGAAAAAGTCGTGAGCCTCCTTGGCGCGCGCCGCCACGTCGCCAGCGAGACGCGGGTTCGTGACACCGCTACCACCAGCAGCACCTGATCCGCCGCCCATGATGCCGCGACGGCGCATGCCGGTGAGACCATTCCCGATCGAGCCACCGGGGACGGACGAGCTGATCAGCGGGCCATTCCTCACGGATCCCGAGAGGGCGCTACCGCCAGCGCGCGCGGCGTTGTTGCGGATGGAGTCGCCGATCGACCGGGCGGCATTGCCGAGGCTCGCGGGATGGATGAGGGAGCGGAAATCCTCCAGGGCTTCGAAGCTCTGACGCTGCACCTTGGCGCCTTCGCGTAGCGCCTCGGTGTTGTTCTGGAGCTGCTCCTGGAGCTGTTCGACGGGCTTCGCGGTCTCGGGTGCATCCCACGATCCCGACGCACCACCGGCCTTGCGGTTCTTCTCCAGCTCAGCCGCGTAAGCACCGAGGCGGCCGAGCATCGCGTTCTGATCCGCCTTCGACAGGCCCGCGGTGGCGTTGAGGCCGACGGCGCCCCCGAACATCTTCATGAGCTGGCCGAACCGGGCGAGCCATCCGGCCGACGCTGCAGCACCAGGGCCAACCGGGGCCTTGGGCGTACCGGCGGCAGCACCGACCAAGCCGGCGGCCTTCATCAGACCAAACGTCGACATGACGATACCGGCGAAACCGGCGATGGCCGTGCCGAGCCCCGTCAACACTGCTACAGCCGGGGCAGCCACCAGGAGCGCGGCCGACAGCCCGAGTAGGCGCGCGGTCCAGCGTCCAAGCTCCTGCGGCGAGGCGTTCTGACCCGCGAACAGGCGCACGAACCCGACGATCGCGTTGCCGATGTCTCGGATGCCCTGCCCCACGCCTTGAGCGAAAGACCCGACCATAGATGCGTTGACCGCGAAGCCGGACGGGTCGCCGAGCCAGCGGCGCAGCAGCCCCGCCATCGTGCCATCGGGCGAGCCGAGACCGGTCACGAAGCCCTTCAGGCCGGCGCGGAACGCCTCCGTGAAGCTCTTGAACGCCATCGGTGTTCGAAGCGCCCAGTCCCGGAGATCAGACCAGTATGGCTTCAGTTCCAAGCCTAGGTCATTGGTCAACTCGGATATCGTCACGCCGATCTGCCGCATGATCTGCCCGAAGGCCCCGTCCATGATCGACATGCCGCGGTCGAGCGCGGTGCCGGCATCGCCCGAGCGGACGGACTGGCGCATCTTCTTGAACAGGTGACCCGCGGCCATCGCCGAGTGCGCGGAGCCGAACTCCTTGCCGAAGATCTCCTCGGAGGTCTCGAGTCGCTCGCGCGGGTCCTGGATCTGTGACAGGCCCTCGTACAGTTGTTCCATCGTGCCGGCGCTGTCGGCCGAGAACCGCGCCTTCAGGTCTTTCCAGTCTCGGAACCCGAGCTTGCGGGGCAGCGCCAGGATCTGACGGTCCCGGATTGTCTTGTGTTTCTTCCGGGCGATGTCGGCAGCGCGCGTCGGCATGCTGGCGATGCGCTCGGTGGTCGAGCTTAGCATCCGGGCGACGCTCTCGCCGTCCTGGCCTGCACTGGTGCCTGCCGCTCCGTAGGCCAAGGTATCGCTGTCGCTGAACCCGGCGCTCGCACCGGCCGCGAGACCGCGACGGACGAACGACGCGAGACCCTGACGGCTGGCCGATGTCGTCTGCGCTAGGTGCTGCTGAAGGTTGAACAGGTGACTGGCGCGTGCCGCGTCTACTTTGCCAAAGGCCGACAGGGCGGTCAGGCCGTAGCCCGACGACTCGGCCACCTCTGACGGCTTCATGTCGTTCAGGATGGCGTATTTGGTCGCGTCCTCCACGACCTTGTCGACGATCGACTGATCCACGCCGGCCTGGAGCGACTCTGATCTGGTGGATAGAAGTTCGGCCACTTCGACACCGAGGCGACGGGCAAGGACCTGATAGTTCTGCCGCACGCCTTCGATCTTGGCGCGGGCCTGCTCGGGCGGGAGGCCGGTCTCCAGGCGGGCGTTCTTCGCCATCGCCGTGTCGATATCGATGCCGCTCCGGGTGAGCCGATCGAGTCCACGCTTGGCCCCGTAGCCGACCACACCGGCCGTCGCGCCACCCACGACCACGGCCCGACCGACGCCGGATCGAACCTGCCCGGCTCCACGAGCTGCACCGGCCGCGGCCTTAGCCTGAGCGCGCTCCAGAGCCTTGGCGTCGGCGAGAGCCTTTTTGTGCTCCCTGTCTCGCATGCGGCTGGTTTCCAGCAGCTCGCGTCGGGTCTCCCGCTCGGCCTCGGCCTCGGCCTGAGCCCTCTGGCGGGTTATGCGCGTATTAAACGCCATCTGCTCCCGGAACTGCCGGGCTGTCTCGGCCTGTTCCTCGCGGACGCGCTTGGCAGCTTCGGACTCCTCGCGGGTGCGCTGCGCCTGCATGCGGCGCTCGAACGTGAACCGCTTCTTGAGGGCGGCGTACAGGTCGTTCTCTGCGCCGAGGGCTTCGCGTCCGGCCTTGGCGGCATCATCGCCGATCCGGCCTCTACCCCGTCCAAGGGAAGAAAGCGGGTTTACGAGCGCCTTCAGGTCACGGGCGAGGCTCACGATCTCCTGATCGAGTAGTTCCATCTCGCAACGGAGGGCTTTCGCCTGTTCGAGGTCACGGACTGCAACGTCCATGTTGAGTTTGAGGTCGAGGTTTTCGTCTGCCATCGATGTTCTTCTGGATAGGGAGGGTTAGCGCAGCACTGGAGCGGCCACTACTCGGGCCTTGGCGCGCTTATGTTCGGGATGAGCAAGGTCAGCTCAGCGTAAATCCGAGCGAAAAATTGTTGCCGACATGTATGGGGCAGCTAAGGTGGTGGCCTGTTCTGCCACAAAAAGACACCCCCCCCTCGATATTCTGGCCAGGACCATGCATGCCTGGGCTTTGATCTGCGATCTTAATCCCGATGGGGTGGTGGAGACTGTGGAAATCTTGTCCGACCGCCGTTGACGGTGGAACCGCGGGCCTGTTACAAACCTTGTAACGACGGAATCAAACGCTGTTACAGGAGATCAGGCCATGGCTCAGGGACGGTTCGTCGCCTACTACCGCGTGTCGACCGCCCGGCAGGGTCGCTCCGGCCTCGGGCTGGAGGCGCAGCAGGACGCGGTGCGCGGATACCTGAACGGCGGGTCCTGGTCGCTGGTCGCCGAGGTCGTCGAGATCGAGAGCGGCAAGCGGTCAGACCGGCCCAAGCTCGCGGAGGCTCTGAAGCTCTGCCGGCTGCACGGTGCCACGCTGATCATCGCCAAGCTTGACCGGCTGGCGAGGAACGTCGCTTTCGTGAGCACCCTCATGGAGTCGGGTGTCGAGTTCACGGCGGTGGACTTCCCGCAGGCCAACCGGCTGACGGTGCATATCCTGGCGGCAGTGGCCGAGCATGAGGCCCGCATGATCTCCGAGCGCACGAAGGCCGCGTTGAAGGCCGCCAAGGCGCGGGGGACGAAACTCGGTCGGGCCAAGGGCGAGGGCAACACCATGACCGACGCCTACCGGGCCAAGGCCGTCGAGGTCGTGAAGGCCAAGGCCGACGATCGTGCGTCCCTGCTGTCTGGCACCATCGGGGAGATCAAGGCCAGCGGCGCGGTCTCGCTCCGGGATATCGCCACCGCCCTGAACGAGCGGGGGATCCCGACGGCCAGGGGCGGCACCTGGAGCGCCGTTCAGGTTCAGCGCGTTCTAGCTCGTCAGGGTTGAACCGGAGCCGTACAGGTCCCACGTAGGTTAGAGCGGGCACCGACCAGCGCCCCTTAGGCAAGACCAGTCAGTGCCCAAGCCTCGTTCCTCACGGAGCGGGGCTATTTTATTGAACAATGTTCAGGGAAATATGGAAATCCCCTTTTTCTTCGTTCGGAGATCGAGCGTCGGCAACATTATCGCTCTGGCCGTCGGTTGGATCAGGCACCCGAACACGTCGAGTACGGGGCGCAGATCTATCTGGTGATCGCTACCGTGATCGGGTCGAGCTGTCTGTCTCCATGGGAAGGGTGAGGCTTCTATCGTCCCCTTGTTCCCTTACCAGATGAGAAGGTGGATCGGCGGCCTCGCAGATCAGGGCAGGCACTGCCACGCCATGTAGAGGGCGGAACCGATCATCAGGATGAGCGGGCCGTCCGCGGTGAGCGAGATGGTCATCGTCCTATCCCTCACTGTGCGGTGATGCGCGGGTCAGGCGCGGTCGAGGGCGGCGGTGCTGCAGGATTGCTGTTCGCCGGGTCGCCCTGTTTCGGGAGCACGTTGCCGACAACCTGTCCCGGAGCCGGAGCGAGCGCAGCATCGGGAGCGGCCTCGTACAGCGGCGCGAAGTCGGATCCATCACCCGGGGCCTGAGTCCTTATCGAGGTGGTGAGGCCCGAGTCCTTGGAATAGGAGTGAGCCACGATGTCCGAGACGTAGGACCCGTCGATCCCGTCGCGCGTTCCGATCACCAGGATCCGGTTCTGATCACGGACCCAAGGGTCTCCCTGGGCCAGGGTGAAGAGGCCTTCCCCGAGGTTGGCGTCGAGGCGCTTCATGGTGCTGTCGGCCGCGGATTGCGCCTGCTCCTTGGATGGGAAAAGGGTTCCGATCGGATAGTCCCGGTTCGATCCGCCCTCACCTTGTCCGAGCACGCCACCGACCTTTGACTTCGACTGGACCGTTTCTTCCTTGTTGGAGTCGCGGTCGCGATACCGGGCCGACACGGACGAGTAGTCGCTCCGGTTCAGGTGACGGACTTCCCACGACCCGAGGTGTTCAGGGCGCAGCACGACGAGCGGGATCTCCTGTCCCGAGGCGGTGATGCCCGAGTCGCGACCGGCGAACGACAGGCGACCTTGCCCGATCTTAAACACAGCGCCGAACTCGCGTTCGAGCTGGCCGAGGAGATGCATCGGGGACACGGTGTTGTTGCGGTAGGGAACCTGCTTCGATCCGATGTCTTGATCGACGACGGCCTGAACACCGAGTTGCTGAGCGGCCCATTCCACCAGATCCTTGACGGTCTTACCTTCGAAGTTTTTGACCTGCGGCGCCTTAGCTGCTGAGCTGAAGCCCATGCTGTTGCCGTGGATCTGGATCACCCGCGGCGGGCCAATGAAGGTCACCTCGTCCAGTTCGAACGAGCCCATCAGGGCGAGGCCGACTTCCTCATATCCGAGTGAGACTTCGATCACGTCGCCGACATGGGGAGCCGCCAAGGCCCAATCCCTATCGTCAGCGATGATGGTGCAAGTATCCTGCCCCCCGTTGCCGGATTGCAGCTCCACCTTGATCGAGAGGGCGCGGTTGTGAAAACCCGCGGTGATGTTCTCGCCGCCCTTGTAGATCTGGAACGTGGGCGTGAATGCGCCGGTCGCCATCGATCAGGGCTCCAGAACCGCATCAGGGTCGAGCCACGGCGGATCCACCGGGACGGCCTTCTTGGCGCTCTTGGCGGGCTTCACCGGCTCGACGGGCGCAGTCGGTGCGGTCGGTGCCGGGGCGGCCTGAACGGTCACGCCCGCATTCGCCTTCGCGTAGTCGAGCACGTCGGGCTTGAGGTTCTTCGACCGGAAGTAGTTGTACGCGGCCAGCGCCGTGGCGGCATCCTCGACGGTGATGCGACCGACACCCGAGCACGTCACGCAGACGCACATAGTCTCGAGTCGACGGCGCTCTTGCTCGGCGGTGGCGGCGGCGACGGCATCGCGTTCGGCCTGGAGGCGATCGGCGGCGATCTTCAGGTTCTCGGCGAGGGCAGGGTTGATCCGCTCGGCGAGTCTGGCCTTGCCGAGGGCTTCACGCTCGCGCCAGCCGGTTCCGTACTTCATGCCCATGATCAGGCTCTCCCGATCGACGCGAGGTGCTGCATGTACTCGGCACGCTCCGGGTCGGATTTCATCATCATAACCTGCTCGGTGAGGTTCCAGTGCGGGCCTTTGACGAAGGGGTTGCGGTCGAGGGACTGGCCCTTTCCTTGGCCGGGGGGCTGAGCAGCCGTGACGGTCTCGCCCATGTCCTGCGCAACGTCGGCGATCGACAGTTCGTAGTTCGCAGCAGAACCTACGCCGCGGTTTCCGTCAGCCTTGAGCCCGATAAGCTCGCCGTTGTCCCCGACCATCGTGCGCTCGGCGATTGCCACGACCATGGCCCGGTCGGTGATGCCCAGCTTCGCCAGTTCAGCGGCGACAAGCTTGAGCTTGAGTGTTTGGATGATCTTATCAGTCATAGACGTCTACGCTCATGTCGAGGAACCGTCGATCGGCGCGCGTCTTATGCTGATCGGTGGTGTTGCCTGCGGTGATGTGTGCCTTGATCCACTGCAGGATCTGCGAGATGTTGTGCTGTGACAGCGCCATATCGCGTTCGAGCTGCCGGATGCGGCTTTCGAGGTCGTCGGACATCTTCAGTCCTTCTCAGCCAGGGCATGAACCTTGGCGATCTGGTTATAGATGATTGTGCGGGCGTAGCCGGATGACGACATGCCCAGAGCTTGGGCCATGCCGGCGAGAGCACGGTGAACGTCGCGAGAGACGAGGATACGAAGCTCGACGGGCCGCTCGCCTTTCGGGGCAACGGTGAAGCGGTCCGAGGTCACGCGATCTTCTCCGGGACGTGGCGCAAGATGTTGGCCGGCTTATCCAGGGACGCGATTAGTTGGCTCCTGATGTAGGACGCGGTATCGAGGCCAGAGGCACGGGCGCGAACACGGAGAGCAGCGATCAGGTCTGTGGGAAGCCGGATCGAAACGGGGGTCATAATCGATCCTATAATACGCCGAAAACCGCCCTCGAAGGATCGGGGCGGTTGCGGCATGTACGAGAATTTGCAGTGTAGCTCATTTCTACCACAAAAACGGAGATTTGTCAACCTCCCGATCCGTTACTACTGGAGGTACACGCTACACGATGGGTGAGACCGGCCTCCTAGACGGTCGATCTCAAGTCGAGCCACCGATGCGAAAATCGGGAATAATTCGGACCATTTATCTAGAGGGTCCAGACAGGCCCGATGCCGGCCTCGCGGAGCCGGTCGAGATCGGCTTCCCGGTGCTGAGCCTTCCTGAGGTCGATGAACTGCACCAAGTAGCGCACGCGGTCGGCGTCGGTGCCGTCGAGGGCGAGACACAGAAGGGCGGCGAGTTCGTCTTCCCGTCCAGGATTGTTGGGCTGATCAGGCGGCATGGTTGGCGCCCTCGGTTCCGTCCCAGCCGGGTACTTCCACATCGTAGGCCTGCTTCCAGGCGAGTGCGTGATACGTGTTCACGCTCCCCCAGCGGTCATCGAAGATCTTCTTCACCTCGAGACCGAGCGCGTTGCTGGCCGCCTTGAGCGGAGCGAACGGGAACTTGCGCCCCGGATTGGCGAACTCCATCCGGCGGACCGTCGCCCAAGATGTGGCGATGTCGAGCTGGAGCTTCAGCTTATCGGCCCTGCGCTTCTCAGCGCCGGCAGTGGCCATGGCGGTCGCCTCCCGGCGAGAGCCGATCTCGGCCTTGGTCTGCTCAGTCTCGATGGCCCTAGCGGTCGCGTCGTCAGCGATGGCACGCTGGCGCTCGATCTCCGCTTCCTGCTCGGCAGCAAGAAGCAAAGCTTCACGCAAAGTCGTCGGGATCCGGAACGCGGGCACTTCGGCGGCGACATTGGCGCGCTCCAGCTCGGCCCAGCGCTTGATAATCTTATGACGCAGCGCGGTATCGTAGCCGGTGATCATCGTCATCGTGTGATCCCGGTCCAGGTGGATGACCGAGGCATACCCGCGACGGTCGCGCTCCACGATGATCCCGGGGATGGCCGGCGCGCAGGGATCATTCAAATCGGAATGATCTCCGTGGACCTTCTTCGCCATCTTGCGGATGTCGCGGTTCACGTTGGACAGGGTCTTGCCGGTCAGGCCGGCGATCTCCTGGCTCGACATCGTCTGCGGACCATCGCCGGTCTCCCGGATAGCCAAGGGGTGCGCGGGACGGGTTGGGATGTTATCGTGGGTAGCCATCTGCATGACTCCAGCATGCGATTGCGGGATCCGCGTCGAAGCGCGGGTTCGTCACGGCCGGCCCGGGTGTTGGAGCCCAGGTCGGCCGATTCTGGTTTGGAGGATCAGGCGGCGACCTGCTCGCGGTCGCCCTGGTCGATTCCGGTCGTGATGCCGACCTGTTCGGCAGCGATGAGCGCGGCTTCGTGCGCCAGAGGGTCGAAGTTGTGCCGACCCTGCCTCTTCCGCTTGTTGATCCTCAGGCGCAGCGCCTCGAACTGCCGATCGACAACGGTGTCGCGGACGACGACGAGTGAGCTTCCGGACCCGGTCTTCGCCGTAGCGTTGCGCTCGGCTGCCATCGCCTCGATGCGGCGCGACAGGCGGTTGGCCATCGTCGTCATGAATGTCTTCCGGGCGGAGCGGCCGTCGACACCCGCGAAACGGTATTCGCGCAGGTACTTGCGGAAGGCGCTGTCCATCGCGTTCCGGCAGAGGTCAGTCAGGAACTGGGCAACCTCAACGTCGTGCGGGAGCCCAAAATAGACCAGACAGCCGCCGGTCACCCAAACTTTCGTCCCGGTAAAGATCGAGATGGCGTGGGCGACACGCTCAACATCGTGCGCCTTCTCAGTCGCTCGGCGCCGCTCGCAGGTCTGGCTCTGGATCTCGAGATCGGACATCGACAGCGCGTACTTATCGAGTAGGTGCCGAACCATCTCGGTAGCGGTCATCGCCTCGGCTTCAGTACAGCCGTTGGCAATCGTCTTGGACATCAGGGCTCGGATCCGACGAATCGCAGAATCGCGGTTCCCGGCGCCACCCTGAGCACTTCCACGCTGCGCGGGATCGGGTTGCGGATCGGGCTCCGGACTCGGCTTGGGCTCAGGCTCCGGATCGACTCCAGGGTCAGCGTCTTCGGTCGGATCGGGAAAAGGCTCGGGATCCGCGTCGGACTCAGGCTCAGGCTCCTGCTCCGGCTCGGGCTCGGGCGCATCGGGAGCGGGTCCGTGGAGGTCGGCCCCGGCCAGGAGGTCAAGTGTCAGACCGTCAGGCAGACCGCTGCTCAGGCGGCGCAGGAGTTCGCGCTCGGCGTCACCAAGAGTGCTGAGAAACCTCTGAACTGCCTCGGCACGGTCGTCCGGGCGATCGGCCGCAGGATCGGGCTCGGGCGTATTGCTCTTGGGATTCTCGATCGCGTCGATCGCCCGATTCACGTCGGCAAGCTTCACCCGCTGGCCAGCGAGGATCCTCGGCAGGAACTCGTCGACGACCGGCTTCGGGGTCTTGTCCCTGGCCAGCAGCGCGCAAACCGTCGATGCGGCGGTCTCGGGGAAATCCGCGATAATTTCGCTTTTCAGGGCACCGGCGAGGAGCTCAACAGCGCTGGCGTACTCACCAAGCTGGCGCAGGCCCTTGACCTTAGACGTGCGCAAGATCGCCTCGAGGGTGCCGTGCGGGGCGACGCGGCGAATACGGATCACGTCGAGGCCGTCTCGCATCCAGTCGCGGCGCGAGTCCTTCTTGGCATCGCGGCGGCCATCGATGCCGGCCAGGGCCTCGCGGATGACGGTGGAAGCTTCGCCAGTGAGCGTGGCGAGATCGAAGGCGGCGGACTTCTTGGCCATCACGCCAGACTCCCAGTCGACGGGGCGCTCGGACGCATGAACTCATCCAGATCGGCGGGACGGTACCCGACACGGCGGTCGGAGATCCGAACCGGCTCGGGCAGGCGGCCCTCGGCGGTGATCTTGCGCAAGGTCGTGAGACCGACGCCAAGAATGCGGGCGGCCTCGCGGGGCGGAAGCAGGGGGCGGTAAGCGGAATCGGCGGTCATTGGTTTACCTCGTCACGTGTAGACGAAGATACGACGACCGCGGTGAAATACTAGGACGCGCCGAGTTACGCTAAGTTTTGTCGAATGCCGGAAAGCCTCGAAAACCCTCTCGATATCGACGAGTACCTGCGATGAAGTCTCGAGCAAAAATACTTCTGCGACGTCACTATCGTTACGGAACAACGGCTTAGGCCCGTTTTTCGCGTATCGACGAAACCGAGCCCGAGAGCTGCGACAATATGTCAAACAGCCACGAGGTCTTCCAGGTACTTGGCCCAGGCGTCCACAGCCGCGCGCTTCTCGGTTGCGTACGCGGCGAGATTGTAGACACCCGCGATGCCGGCCCGGTGGCCCGAGGTGTGGTTCAGTATCGCCTCGACCACGTGCGGGAGAACGCCGAGCCGGTCTGCCATCAAAGTCGCTGCGGTTCGCCTGAGATCGTGCAAGGTCCAGGACGGGATCGCGTTGCCGTCCTTCGCCATGCGGGCGTCGAGGGCGGCCTTCGCCCGGCTCCAGCCCGAAAACCCGCCGTCGCGCTCGCCGAACAAGAACGGGCGGCCATGCACGCGCGGGGTCTCGCGCAGGATCTCGAGGACGGGTGCTGACAGGGGGATGTGGTGCTCGCGTCGGTTCTTGGACCGTGCGGCAGGGAGGATCCAGAGGGCGCGGCCGATGTCGATCTCCGGATCGCTGAGCGCGCCAACCTCGTCTCGACGCTGGGCGGTGAGGAGCAGCAAGCGGGTGATCCGGCCGTGCGCGTCGTCCCGGCACGAACTCCAGACCGATCGGATCTCGGCCTCGGTAAGTACGCGGTGGCGGGGCTGCTCGTCGGTCGCCTTGATGGATCCGACGACGGGGTTGTGCTCGACGATCCCGGTGCCGATGCCCCATGTGAACATCGCGCTCAATGCGGCCCGAGACCGGTTTGCCGAGACGCCCCCGCTGGACTCGGCCAGGATCAGGATCTGGGCGGCCACATCGGCGCGCTTAACCTTGTCGGCGGCGAGGTCGTGCAGCGGCGCCCAGTGGCGTCTGAGATGCAACGTCGTCTGGTAGAGCGTGGACTCGCGCTGGCGGCGGGCGCAGTCGACGAGATAGCGATCGACGAGATCGACAACGCGCAACGCCGGGGTTGGCTTGGCCTTGGCCTTCGCGCGCGCGGCATGCGGATCGGCGCCGGTCAGGGCCTGAGCCAACAGCTTGCGGGCCTCGCGGCGGGCCTCGTCGAGCGACAGGGCCTCCACCGCGCCGAGGGTCAGGCGCTTGGTGCCGCGTTCGCCGGTCGGCCGGTACTGCAACACGTAGCGGCGCGCACCGCCGGAACTCACCTTCACGCCGAAGCCCGGAACGTCCGCGTCCCAGGCGAAGATCTCGGCCTTGCCCGGAGGTACGGTGAGGGCAGCGATCGACGGCCGTGTCAGGCGGGAGGCGGGCATCCAGTAATCCAATAGTAAGCCACGAGGACGGTATCTCGCCGCGTCAGGATGGGTTTCCCTAACCGAAGAGTCTAGTGGTCCTCTACGGAAATGCTGGTTTACCGTGGCTTACCGAACCTCGCCGGGTCTCGAGCCCTGCGACTGGGGGACTAGGGGTCGTGGGTTCGAATCCCGCCACTCCGACCATTCAAGCCTTTGGGCAACAAGGCTCTGTCCTGGAACGATCGCTGGTCAGTCCGCGAGCAAAGGCGGAACGCGCGGTGCACGTGGGCACTATGGGCCACCAGAGCCACCCACGGTCTGTTCTCGGTCGGTGCATTCCTGGCGGCGAAGGGTCGCCGAAGCCCATGGCCTCGAACCCGACCGTCTCGGCGCTTCACGAGGCCGCCGAGCTCTCTGACGAGGCGATCGACTTGGATCCCCAGCAGCGCGGCCGGCGGCGGAGGCGCGCCTTCCCGACTTTCAGCGCCCGCAGGTAGGCGCGGCCGTCCAGGCTCCGCCCTGCCTGGGCCACCTCGGATCATTCCGCCACACGTCGACGAAGCGGTGCGGAGCTGCGGGTGCTGTCGGTGTGCCTGGTGAGAACTCCCTTCCGCGCTGCCCAAACTCGCCATCGCGCGACGCGGCGCGGAGGGTCAGGATCGACAGCGCTGGCGCCCGGCCGATCTCAACCCCTGCACGCCGACACGCGCCGGATCCGCGACCTCTCCGGACTCGTGATCACGGGACCTGCGGGAGGCGCATCTCCTTGCGGAAGCTCTTGTCGAAGGCGGTGGCCGGCACGAAGCGGCGCAGCAGGCTGACCTGCCTCGCCTTGGGGCCCGCCGTGTAACGGCGCTTCGGGCTCGTCGCGGTGGCGGCTTCGACGATGACCTTCGCCACGACCTCGGGCGCATCGGCGGACTTCATGACCTCGCTCAGGAACCGGTCCCGACCGGCGCGCTCCGCCTCGTAGATGCCGAGCGGCGCGTCGGGGCGCACGAGGTTCCGGTCGAAGGCCGTCCGGGTGAAGGCGGGCTCGACGAGCACGATCCGGATCCCTTGCCCACGAACCTCGTGGTCCAGCGACTCGGAGTAGCCTTCGACGGCGTGCTTGCTGGCGCCGTAGAGCGCCATGTAGGGGGCCGGGATCAGGCCCTGGACAGAGCTGACGTTGACGATCCGGCCACCCTTCTGCGCGCGCATCAGGGGAAGCACGGCGCGGGTCGTCCGGATGACGCCGAACAGGTTCACGTCGAACATGGCCTGAGCCTGCGAGACCGACGATTCCTCGGCCGCGCCGCTGATGCCGAAGCCGGCGTTGTTCACGAGGAGGTCAATCCTCCCCGTCTCGCCGAAGACGGTCTCGACCATCTCAGTGACCGATCTCTCATCGGTGACGTCACAGACGATGGTGGCCATCCCGCCGTCCACGGCCGGAGACGCCCTCCGGCTGGTCCCGAATACGCGGTAGCCCGCAGCCTGAAGGGCCTTCGCCGTCTCCAGCCCGATGCCGGACGAGGCGCCTGTGACCACCGCGGTCTTGATGCTGCCCTTGCTCATATCACCCTCCGATCCACGCGGCACCTTGCCCGCTGCGACCCAATATAAATTATGTTCATCATTTTTGAAAGCAAGCCAGATCCGAGGGCGTCGCCAATCCGGCCCAGGGTCTCGGAGGATTCATCGGCGATCTCCGTCACGGATCGCGAGCGCGGGTCGGTCGGTTCGAGGATCCTGCCGAACTGCTCCTCGGGTGCTCCCAGCACCGTCGCCTCGAGATAGGCGGGCGCCCCGCTCATCCCGAAGGAGACGCGGCCCCGGGACGCGGACGCCGTTCGCCTCGGAGGCGCCGGCACCCATCGGCCTCGTCCGCGTCGCAGGCCTCGTCTCAGCGTCCCGAATTGGCGGCCGCCGTCAGGCTCGGCGGAACAGGGGATGTGCTCGGCGCGGGCTCCGCCAGGAACATCCGGCCGGTCGCGAAGGCGGCCGCGTTGACGAGGCCCATGGCGACGAAGCCGGCCGAGAGGGCGACGAACATCCCGACCAAGCCCAGCCCGAGCCTCGCCGCGATCCAGGCTCCCCCCAGGGCCACGGCCGTCCGAAGGATGCTCGCGGCGAGCGGCCAGCCGACACGCCCGGCCCCCTGGGCCGCGAAGTAGAGGGCGAGGCCGGCCCCGAAGAATCCGTAGAACGGTCCGACGACGCGCAGGTAGGTCGAGCCGGTGGCGAGCATCGCCGGATCGTGCCCGAACAGGCTGAGCCACCCGGCAGGATGGAGGGCGGCCGTGAGGCCGATGGCCTCCGTCAGGACACCCGCCACGAGGGCGCCGGTCAGCGCGGCCTGACGGGCGCGTGCGTGCATCCCGGCCCCGAGGGCGGTCCCGACGAGGGCGGCGATCGGCGAGCCGAGCCCGAACACCAGGGGGACCAGCAGGTACTCCAGCCTCGCGCCGGTCCCATACCCGGCCACCGCTGCCGGTACCGCCGTCCCGACGAAGCCGGTCGCGGCGATGACGGTGACGTTGGAGGTCATGCTGGCGATGCCGGAGAGCAGGCCGACGCGCAGGATCTCGCGGGACGGCGCCCAGGTCAGCCTCGGCGGGCGAGGGCTCGGGCGCAGGACACCTCGGCCGGACCAGATGTAGGCGGCGAAGAGGGTGGCGCCGACGGCGTAGTAGGCGGCGAAGGCGACACCGCCGCCCACGACCCCGAGGCGGGGGAACGGTCCCCACCCGAAGATCAGCGCGGGCGAGAGCGGGATCAGCAGGACGGCCCCGGCGCAGGTGACGCCGGCCGGGAGCGCCATGTTGCCGGTCCCGCGGATCACCGCCGCCAGCGCGTTGAATAGCCAGATCAGGATCGCCGCGCCGAACACGACGGTCGCGTAGGCCGTCGCGGCCCTGAGCGAGGCACCCATGCCGCCCATCGCCGCGTAGAGGCGCGGTCCCAGGGTCAAGGCGAGCAGGCTGGTCACCGCGCCGAGGCCGAGGCCAATGGCGGCGGCGTGCCACGCGAGCAGACCCGCCGCGTCCTGCCGACCGGCGCCCAGGGTGCGCGAGACCGCCGACTGGATGCCGCCGCCCATGCCGCCCGCGGACAGCATCTGGACGAGCATGACCACCGGGAAGACGAGCGCCATTCCGGCGAGGGCGTCGGTGCCGAGCTCGGCGACGAAGTAGGTCTCGATCAGGCCGATGGAGGTCTGGACGACCATGACCGCGACATTCGGCACGGCCATCCGGGCCAGCGTCGGCAGGAGAGGGGCCGTCAGCAGTCGGCGCGTCCTGATGTCCATGAGGGCTTCCTCGTCCGTGACAGCTTCGGCGGCCGGCTACGCGATGCCCGAGGAGCGGACTCGGGAGGTTGGGCCCCCTCGTCCGGCTTCGGGGGTATTGGACAGGAGCCCCGGCCGGCCATCCGAGACCTGGATGTTGGCGTCGACGATCGTCACGCCGATGGGGCCTCCGAACTGCTCAAGGCCCTCGATCTCGGCGGCGCTACCCTCGACCATCCCCGCGGCCGGCGCGACCTCGGAGGCCTGGACCAAGGCTGGCTTCAGGGTCACGGAAATCCGGGCCGGCCAGACCGGTGCGTACGATGACCAGTCCGCATCCATCGCCGGCTCCCCCGCGGGCCCTCGACGGTTTGATATGACGCTCATAATCTATTATGATCATCATCTATCGTCAACGGCCTTCCCGTCTGCCAAGCGAGGCTTTCTTGGACAATCGGGCCGCGCATCCCGAGCCGGCGGTCGGCGAGGCCCGGGGCCCACGCGACGTCCTCGAAGCCCGGGGCGTTGCCTGTGTCAGCGCCGATCTCCCGGCCGTCGCGACGCGCGGTCGTCACGCCCTCCCTGGTCAAAGGGATTCTGCGGAACCTCGAGCCTTTCGCGACGCCCGATGCGCTGAACCCGATCCTGGCCCGCTTGCCAGCAATCCGCTCGTAGCAGTGCGGTGACACGGCAGCAGCCGCAGCGCCCGCACTCGGATGCCAGGGTGATGATGGCAGGGGTCGACGCGTCCTCTTCGGCCGACACGGAGGACACATCGCGTCGCGTGCCGCGGTGCTGGCCGACGGTCCGGCAGGCGTGGCGTTCCGGAAGACCGTACCTCTCTTGGATGTCTGCAACCGCCTAGCGGCGTCGTTCGGATGCTACGAGGCTCCGGCCGCCACGTCCGCCAACATCTGCTTCTTCAAGGTCAGATCGGCCACGAGCCGCCGCAGCCGAGCCTTCTCGCGCTCCGGATCCTTCATCTTCCGAGCCTGATCGACTCGGAGACCGGCGTACGCCTTGCGCCAGCGTGAGGCACTGTGCTCAGAGATCTCCGCTTCCGCGCACGCAAGCGCCGAGTTCTTGCCCCGGGCTGTCTGCACCTCGATCTGGTGCAGCTTCGGCGCGACCTGCTCCGCGCGCGTCGTCCGACTGCGCCGCCTGTCCGGCTCCTCCGGTCCTGGCAGATCCTCTCGATCAGCTCGGTCCGAAGGCGGCCGGTCAGGTCAGCCTGGACGCAGGCCGGGCGCCGTCCTCGTCGGAGGCTTAAACCGTCCCGCCTGCCCACGCGTCGACCGGGCCTCGGCATGCCCTCGAGGCTACCGCCTTCAGCCCCGTCGGCACCGCCGCGCGGGACGTTCTCGCTGCCGCTGCACGCCCGCCGGGGCTCGAATCCGGACGGGCCGCCCGGTTCGCCGGTCGGAGCCTTCTTGTCTCGCCCCTAGGCTTTCATCTCGGCGAGCATCTTCGCGCCCTCGGTCAGAAAGAACGCCTTGATCTTCGGGTTGCGGACCCGCAGGGCGCAGTGCCTCGCGATCTCGCTCATCGACCGGTTCTTCGGATTGTTGAGGAGATCGGTCAGGTACGTCTGAGCCTGGGCCTCGGTGTCGATGGTGAATGGCTGGGGGTCCACGAAGCACCTCTCGCTTTGACCTGCCCGGCGCGCCGTGGCGCGCCTCTCGATGCCCCGCCGACCGATGAATGGCGAGTCCGTGTCGAGCGCCCTTAGCGCGTCGCCTGCAAATCGATGATCGGGCCGCCGATGTCGAAGAATTCGTCGTCGGTGAACTCTGCCAACTCGATCTCCTCGCGCGGACGCTGAAACGGCAGGAACGCAGAGATCATTCCGAGACACAGCGCCCCGGCAATCAGGACGGCCAACAGCGCGAGGGTCATGGTCAACATCGGAACGCAATGCGATGTCAGACATATAGAACGGTAATCTTAAAACTTGCTTTCGGTGCATGGGATACCGCCCGGTAACCGCGGGCCGCGAACCTGCCGCCGGGCCGCGTTGCGTATCGGCTCGGCTCACACGCTGGTGAGATCAGGCGCTCCCCCGCCCCGTGAGCAGATCGGGGCGGGGCCGAGCGGGCTTACCGACCGAGGGACGGGCCGCCCGACGTGCCGCCAGTGCCGGGCGGCCCGCTCGTGGGGGTGCCGCCAATGTTGACGCCCGGCGTCGTGCCCGGGATCGACGAGTTGCTCGGGTTGGCCTCATTTCCACGGGTGACCGGGCTCGGTCCGAGATCCCGGGCACCCGGGCCGGCACCTCCGGTTGTCGCCGGCGGGGCGACCCCGGTGTTTCCCGCGCCACCCGTCACCGTTTGCGCTGAGACCGGCGCGGCCAGGCCGATGGACAAGGCTCCTGCGAGCGCCGCGAGCGTGCGAGTCATGAAGTCGTCCCTGCGATTGCTGTGGCACAGGAACGGTTGATGTCGAGGGAAGTTCAGGGACGGGCGCGTCCATCACCCGC
Organism: Methylobacterium sp. NPDC080182; assembly: GCF_050281105.1. NCBI lineage: Bacteria > Pseudomonadati > Pseudomonadota > Alphaproteobacteria > Hyphomicrobiales > Methylobacteriaceae > Methylobacterium > Methylobacterium sp. NPDC080182. The sequence continues at coordinate 55,216 of NZ_JBNNWO010000010.1, read as the reverse complement.
GCGCCGCTCGCCAGCCCGCGGCCTCGACCTCGCGGCAGAGTAAGCGCTCGCCGGAGCCCGTGTCGATCGCGGTCCGGTCGTAGTCCCTGCTTCCGGGAAGCTGGTCGATCTCGTCGGCCTCGCGCGGGATGTCGCCCTCGATCGCGCAGACAGTCCGCGTGAGCGCTGCCGTGGGCGCCGCGGGCTTCTCCATTTCCGGCCGGTCTCGACGCCACTGGCGCACTCGGCACGCTTCCAGTCCGACGGTGGATGCGGGTCCCGCAGATCACCCCGGTGTCGCCGTCGGTGACCGAAACGCGGCCGATCGGTAAACGCTCGGATCAGCCCGCAGCGATGAAAACCGGTCAGCCTGACCTCACCCGCAGCCTGTTCCCTCGGCGACAGCGCTATCGAGGGGGCAGCAATGGCGGTGCGCATCCCGGTGCACCCCGAGGGTGACTGATCTGAGCAGGCGTCTCGCTGGTCCAGAAATGGAGAGTTCGTCGCGGGACCGTCGAGCATTTCGCCTGTGCGAGACCACCATTCGCGCTCGAATGTATTACCGCGGGAACGTTATCTAGTTGCATGCCCGCGCATTGGCCGCGATTTCAGCTCAAGCGAACAATGTTATATCATCATCGACGGGTAAATTATTACTGAATTATCATCTGGCCGACATCGAGGCTCAGCGTATGGAAATATAGATCCAGCTCGTCCGGTTGAATTCTGCAGTGGCCCCTCACTGCTGCCGGAGGGAGCCACATTCCATGTGCATCGTGAGACGAAAGTGCAAGTGCTCGACCCGCGTTCGGTATCAAATCGGGCAATCGCTTGGTTCACGCGACAAGTGCGAGCATCCGGTCGTGCGCTGGATCGGCTTCTCTAAACGTCGACGTATTGAGATATCTCGGAGACGATCTGTCGGACAAGAAAGAATCAGCGTCATTCAGTTGAGTTGGGCACAGACATTTGGTCGACCGGTCAGTGTAGCGCCGACCGGAATCGTTCAGCCTATGGCGACGGTGGTGCCGTTCGAATCGCCCTCGCGTTGACCGGCTCGAAGCCGATCGCGAGACGAAGAGACCGTTCTCGAGACGGCCGGTCTGGGGGTTCGCGGCCGAGGGGCACGGCTAACGATCAGCCCTGCAGCCTGTCGGCGACGTCGTCGGGGATCTGCACCCCACTGTCCGGAAATCGTGACGCTCTCCGCCTCGCCGGTCTCACCGCCGGCCACCACCTTCGGCGCCGCTGCGCCCGGCATCCGGCGTCCGGCATCCGGCGTCCGGCATCCGCTTGGCCAGATTCTCGGCCTTCTTCGCCACCCCGCTCCCGGCCTGCGCCGGCGTCCTGTCCGCGGCCGACGGTTCCTCGAAGGCGCGCTGGAACTGCCCCGCTGGCGCGTGCCGAACCCGCCCGCCACCTTCCTGCGGCGTAGCGCGGGCTCGTCAGGGAGGGCACCGGCAAGTTCGCGTTGCGCACCCCGCGTTGCGCGACGCAAGTGAGCGAACTGCCGGTTGCGCACGTACAGGGTGCGCACCGTCCGGCTTCGCGACTGCCTGGGGTGGAGAGCGGAAGCCACCTCAGGCCAAGGGTCGACACTGGACAGGCGGTCTCGCGCAGCTGAACGTCAAGATTGACGCGGATCATTCTGCGGATCCCGTCGTATCTTCGCTTTCGCCGTTCGACGGGGCAGCGCAAGCGTCGCCGTCGCGCTAGGATGGTTGAACGTCGTGATGAAGCGATCATGAAAGCGGATCGACCGGACGGTGTGAGGCCGCGCCGTGTCCTCTTCCTGGGAGCGACCGGCACAATCGGCCGGGCAACGGTTCGGGCACTGGTCTCGCGCGGCCACGAGGTCGTCTGCCTCGTCAGGCGCCCTGCCGAAACCGCGATCCCGTCAGGCGCTACCGCGCGCATCGTGGATCTGACCGACACGGTGTCGCTGGCGCGCGACGGTGTCCGCGGCGAACGCTTCGACGCCATGGTGTCGTGCCTCGCCTCGCGCACGGGGCTGCCCGACGATGCCTGGGCGATCGATTACGGCGCGCAGGTCGAGGCCTTGCACGCGGGCCGGACGGCCGGCGTCACGCATGTCGTGCTTCTGTCGGCGATCTGCGTCCAGAAGCCGATCCTCGCTTTTCAGCACGCCAAGCGCGCCTTCGAGGCAGAGCTGATCGCATCGGGGCTCGACTACACGATCGTTCGGCCCACCGCCTTCTTCAAATCGCTCTCGGGACAGATCGAACGCGTGAAACGCGGCAAGCCATTTCTGGTGTTCGGGGACGGGACCTTGACGGCCTGCAAGCCGATCAGCGACGACGACCTTGGCCGCTATCTCGCGGACTGCCTCGACGATGGGGACCGCCGCAATCGCGTTCTGCCGATCGGCGGCCCGGGCGAGGCGATCACGCCGCGCGCGCAGGGCGAGCGGCTCTTCGCCCTTCTGGGGCGCGAACCGCGCTTCACGCACATTCCGGTCGTGCTGCTGGACGCGATCGTCGCCGTTCTGACGACGATGGGCCGATGGGTGCCGGCCCTGGCCGCCAAGGCCGAACTCGCGCGGATCGGGCGCTACTACGCGACGGAGTCCATGCTCGTCCTGGACCCGGCGACCGGGCGATACGATGCCCAGGCCACTCCGTCGACGGGATCGGAGACGCTCTTCGACTACTATGCGCGCGTGGTCCGTGGCGAGGCGGTCGCCGAGCGCGGCGACCACGCGGTGTTCTGACGACGCGCGACAGGAGGTGTCGGCTTTTCCGGCAGTTTCACTCCGGAGCAGACCGGCATCTTTCGGCCAGCTTCTGCCGCCGCGCATGGCTCTCCCCAACGTCTCAGATGAATGGTTCCCTGCCCGACCGCATCTGGATTGTGGACGCATCGAAGCGGGCGTAGCCTTGGACATCGCTCGAGATCCTCTCGAGGTCGCTCGCTGCATCCGCTTTGCGCACTTGGGACAAGGGCGGTTAACTCCGCGGGTGGAAGATGCAACCACGCCCTCTGTGGTCGTCTCTTCATCATTCCAGCGTTGGCTAACCCGCTCCCATGATCCGCATTCTCGGCAAGGCCAGCTCGATCAATGTTCGCAAGGTGCTTTGGACCTGTGCCGAGATCGGATTGGATTACGATCGCCAGGATTACGGCAGCGGCTTCCAAGCAACGGATCCCCCGGAATTTCTGGCTCGCAACCCGAACGGCCTCGTGCCCGTGATTGAAGACGCGACAGGGGCCTTGTGGGAGTCAAATACGATCTGCCGCTACCTCGCTGCGAGCGCCGCTCGGACGGATCTGCTCCCTGCTGACCCGCGTGGACGCGCTCTGGTTGAACAATGGATGGACTGGCAAGCGACCGAGTTGAACGCGTCTTGGCGGGCGGCTTTCCTCGGCCTCGTTCGTCGTGATCCGGCCTACGCCGATCCAGACCGGATAGTGGCGGGGGTCGAGGCCTGGAACGCGAATATGGGGATCCTTGACCACCATCTTTCCTCAACCGGAGCTTATGTGGCCGGAGGAGCCTTCACGTTGGCGGATGTCGTTCTCGGCTTGTCCGTAAACCGTTGGCGCATGACGCCAATGGAGCGCCCGAGCTATCCCGCCGTCTCGGCCTATCATGATCGCCTTCTCGCTCGATCCGGCTACCGAGACCACGGGGCGAATGGGATTCCTTAGTGGGATGCCAACCGCGCCTTCAATCCGAGGTTGCTGGACGATCGATGAGTGGCGGCTTTCGGCAGGCAACGAGCGCTCACCGAACGCCTGGGTTGGGTAGCTTGCGAGTCGGCAACGTGGCGTGGATTCCCGCCGGTCAGCTTCGGCGTCGCAGATCTGTCGGAGCGCACGCCGTCATCCGGCCGCGTCGATATCCCTTCCGGCCCCCGGCGGGTACAGGTCAATGATCGGAACGTGCAGAACAAGAACTTCATTAGCGCTCTTGCTTTTTGTGGCGAAGGCTATAGACAGTACCGACGACTAAGATGATAAATCAACAGCCTCCGCGTCGGCGCAAAGCGCCACTCTCGAGTTTAAGAAAGACGTTCTTGGTCGACATCTTACCGGGAGAAGGGAGCAGAATATCTGCTTCGGCCGCCACAGCTCCGTTCATTTATTTGTATCCAAATCCGTTCGATTAAGACTGTGGCCCCAAATGAATACGCGCTCACCCGATAGCAAGCACTCGAGAGGCCACCCGTGACCGAGAGATGGTCTGATTGTTGCTCCGACCGCAGAAGATAGCAATCCGTTTCGTCAGGACATCATCATGCGATATGAACATGGTGTTTCTGTTGTTCTTGCCACGCATAACGGATCGAGATTTATCCGCGAACAGCTTGAAACTCTCGTCGGGCAAACAGTCCATCCTCTTGAGATCATCGTTTCCGACGATGCATCTACGGATGACACGCTAGAAATTGTCCGAAATTTCTCTTGCGGCAGCGCAATCGAGTTCAAAATCCATGAGAACGTGCCCGCGCTCGGCTTTCGAAGCAATTTCTTGAGAGCCGCTCGGTTGGCGCGTGGAAAATTCGTCGCCTTCTGCGATCAGGACGATATCTGGGACACGAAGAAGATCGAGTTTTGCTCACCCTATCTGGACGATCGCAGCGTCTCGATGATCGCCCATACGGCCATCACTATCGACTCCAGCAATCGCGAGCTTGGCGTCTTTCGGCAAGGCATTCATCGTACCGGCCTCAGAAAACCGCTCACCTACGATCCGTGGTTGACGTTCTTCGGATTTTCGATCGTCTTTCGACGGGAACTCTTGGATCTGTGGGATGTCGATGACCGTTTCATCGATTTCATTGTCCCCAGCGAGATGATCGCTCACGACCGTTGGGTAATGTTCCTGGCGCAAGTCGTCGGTCAGACCGTCGAGATCGATGTACCCCTGGTCCGCTATCGGCAGCACGCCCATAATCTGTTCGGACACGGTGAGCGCGAGCGGAGCGCGGGTCGGAGGACGGTAGCTGGGGGCTTGGATCCCTACAGGGAAGCCACGACCGCCATGATCGATATCGTCGAGCGGCTTCCGGAAGCGACGGCTGAGCATTTTCCACTCTTCGATCGGGCAAGGGCGGCCGCTTTCTTTCGCAGCGCACTTGACCAGCTCGAGAAGCGCGAAGCGATCTATCGAACTGAGACGCGCCTGGAGGCACTCCAGGGCCTGTCGGCACGTGTCGCCGGCGGAACCTATCGGGCGGTTCACAACGGCCGTCCACGATGGCGATCGATCGCGAAAGATCTCAGATTCGCACTCCTTCGTCGTTGACCGCCTTGGCGGGCTTGCAACAGGTCCCGTCGAACGTCTTCATCCACGCCTTTACGACACAGCATCGCCTGCCATTCTGACTTAAGCTTCGGTTTTACCGGACACTGGGTTTAGGCTTGCTATGCCGCCGAGATTTACCGGCGATCGGCAAAAATTACGCTCCACGACGAGCACTGCGATCGAGCAGGGAGTTTGGGCCAACGCTTCGGACGGTCGCCACCTCATGGTCGAGATGCCGGGTCCCGCCCCGAACAAAGATTGCCGAACCGCCGACGGATGGCCGCTCGCGAACCGTCATACAGACCTCGCCACATGGTCCTGCGTCACCGGATGGCTGCGTTGCGCAGCCAGTCGATCAGCACCCCGACGCGTCCCGCCTGGGCCGGATGTCGCGGGTGAACGACCCAGTAGGGGTGCGCGTCGAGGACGGGCCCGAAGGGCTGAACCAGCGTGCCGCTCGCCAAGTCGTCGGCGGTCAGTACGACCGAGACCAGCGCTATGCCCTGACCGGCGATCGCGGCCTGGATGACGTGACCTTCGTCGCTGAAGCGGATGCCCGCACCGCCATCGATATCGGTGATCCCGGCCTTCCGCAGCCAGGCCGGCCAGGTCGGCGTCTCGTCGGTCAGGTCGGGCCACTCGAAGTGCAGCAGGGGGTGGCGGGCCAGATCGCTCTCGGATCGAATGGCGAGACGCGGACTGCAAGCGGGTGCGACCCGGTCGACCACCAGCCTGTGCGCGTCGAGGGCGGGATAGGGACCGGGCCCGTATCGGACGGCGACGTCCACGCCGTCGCGGGCGAAGTCGACCAGACTGTCGGACGCGTGCAGTCGCAGATCGCAACCGGGATGCGCGGCCCGGAAGTCGGCGAGCCGGGGCACGAGCCACTTCGCGACGAAGGCGGTCGGGGCCGACAGCGTGAGAACGCCGGCCGCGTGCCGGCCGCGGATCTCATCGATGGCTCGGGCGAACGCGTCGAAACCGTCGCGCAGCACGGGCAGCAGAACGGTGCCCTCGGCGGTCAGCCGGACCCGGCGCGTCTCGCGGTGGAAGAGACGCAGCCCCAGGGTCTGCTCGAGAAGCCGGATCTGATGACTGATGGCGGTCGCCGTGACACCCAGCTCGTCGGCGGCAGCGCGGAAGCTCAGGCGGCGCCCGGCCGCCTCGAAGGCCCGGAGCGCCGCGAGGGGGGGAAGCGATCTCCGCATCGTCATGGCTGAACGTAGCTTATCGGCCCCGTGAGGAGAACGCGTTCGTCATCCCGCAGCCCAGCTGACACAAGGTTGGCCGGTCAGGACGGGAGGCTCTCTTGAAGGCGACGGTGTTGACGAAGTTCGGGGGGCCGGACAGCTTCGAGCTCCGGGAGCTGCCAGACCCTCGGCCGGGACCCCGGCAGGTCCGCGTGGCCGTGCATGCCACGTCGATCAACCCGCTCGACGGCCAGATCCGCCGCGGCGACTACGCCGCTCAGGTCGCGCTGCCGGCCATCATCGGGCACGACGTGTCCGGCGTCATCGACCAGGTCGGATCCGACGTGACCGAGTTCCGCGCGGGGGATGAGGTCTATTACACGCCGCGGATCTTCGGCGGTCCGGGATCGTACGCCGAGTACCACGTGGCGGATGCCGGCATCGTCGCGCGCAAGCCGGTCAACCTCACCCATTCCGAGGCCGCGAGCGTCAGCCTCGTCGGCGTGACCGTCTGGGAAGGGCTGGTCGAGCGGGCCCGATTGCAGGTCACAGAGACCGTCCTCGTCCACGGCGGTGCCGGGGGCGTCGGGGCGATCGCCGTCCAGGTCGCGAAGGCCATCGGGGCACGGGTCCTGGCGACGGCGCGCGGCAACGACGTGGCGCGTCGAGCGGCTCGGCGCCTCCGCCGTCATCGATTTCGAGCGCGAGGACTATGTGGACGCCGTCGATCGCCTGACCGAGGGCAGGGGCGTCGACGTCGTCCTGGACACGATCGGCCGCGACACGCTCGCGCGCTCCCCGCACATCCTCCGCGAGGACGGGCATGTCGTCACCCTGGTCGACACCGCGACGCCTCAGAACCTCATCGGCGCCTGGGGCCGGAACGCCACCTATCACTTCGTCTTCTCACGCCAGGACGGCCGCAAGCTCGACGCCGTGACGCGCCTCCTCGAGCGCGGCCTCGTGGTGCCGCGAGTCGGCCTGGAGTTTCCCCTCGACGAGGTCGCAAGCGCCCACGCGCGCTCCGAGGAGGGTCGGCTCGGAGGCAAGATCGTGCTCCGGGTGAGATCGTGAGGCGGCCGGACCTCGATCGCTGTCCCTGACCTGACACCGGCAGCGTCCGGCGCCGCGAAGGGAAGCGGCTCACCGGAGATCGAACCCGCGGAAACCGTGATGTCGCACCGTGGCAAGCCCGACCGGTCGGCGGGTCGAGCGGCACCCGGAGGCACGCGATCCCGCCGTCGACGACCTCGGTTACGTCCGTTCCGGTGACCGCGACCGGCCCGATCCCGACCCGCCTTCCATCGAAGGGATCCCAGGCGGTGGTGCCCGACGGCTACGTCGACCGGGGTGAACCGGTTGAGGGTCAGGGATCCTCGCGCGACCTGGGCACGACGGATCTTCCCGGCGGGAACCCGACCCGACCGCGAACTTAAAAGATCTGAGACGCCGGATACTCGGCCGGTGCCGGTCGAATGCCGACCTACGCGCGCCCGAAGTGACGGAGCACGAGGGGCTCGGTCCGGGCAAGCTTGAGGCCGCGCGGCTGCGAGCGGCCGCTCCGGCCGGCGACGACGGCCAGGCCGACGAGGCCGACCGATCCGGTCAAAGCCACGGCCACACACCACCAGAAGGCGACATCGAGCATGGCTGTCCACGGGGCTCCGGTTGCACCGGAACTGTCGGACCGTACGGTAAACGGAGCGTTAAACGCGCGTTCGACCGAATAGCGTCAGCGCCTGCGGCCCGAGCGCCGTGTACTGCCGAGACATGGGCGCCGAATTCGGGCGCCGGAGAGCGTCGCTGAGCTCTCGGCGTGTCGATCCTACGCCCAATTGATGAAGGCGCGGAACGGAGCGCTGCCGCTACGACCCGAATCCGGTGCGGATGACCTTCAGGGACAGAGATGCAGATCGGGATCGTCGGCTGCGGTTACGTCGCCGACTTCTACATGACGACCCTCGTGAACCACCCCGAACTGCGCCTCGCCGGCGTCTACGACCGGGACCCGGAGCGGCGCGCCATCTTCTGCCGTCACTACAACGCCCGCGCCTTCGACAGCCTCGAGGCCCTGCTCGCCGAGCCGGAGATCGGCCTCATCCTGAATCTGACCAATCCGCACAGTCACTACGTCGTGACCAAGGCCGCCCTGGAGGCCGGCAAGCACGTCTACTCCGAGAAGCCGCTCGCCATGGAGTACGCCCAGGCCGAAGCGCTGGTGGAACTCGCCGAGGCGAAGGGCCTCTCGCTGAGCGGCGCGCCCGCGAGCATTCTGGGCGAGGCGGGCGCGACCGTGCGGGAGGCCGTCGCGTCCGGCGAGGTCGGGTCGGTCCGGCTCGTCTACGCCGAGCTGGAGGACGGGCCGGTGTTCCGGGAGCCGGTGCATGAATGGCGGAGCGTGACCGGCGCCCCTTGGCCGGCCGAGGACGAGTACCGGGTCGGCTGCACCCTGGAGCACGCCGGCTACTACCTGACCTGGATGAGCCTGATGTTCGGCCCGGTCGAGCGCATGACTGCCTTCGCGTCGCGCCTGTACCCGGACAAGGGCACCGGCCAGCCCCCGGACTCGGTCGCCAACGACTTCTCGACGGCGTGCCTGGAGTTCCGATCCGGCGTCGTCGCGCGGATCACCTGCGGCCTTGTCGCGCCGCAGGACCGATCCCTGCACATCATCGGCGACCGGGGCGTCCTGACCGTGACCGATTCGTGGGCCAGCCAGGGCCCGGTCTATCTCCGTTCGCCGAGCGGCGAGGCGCCCGGGCGGCTCGGCCGGCTGCTGCACCGGATCCAGCGCTACCTGCCCGGGCGGATCTTCCTCGGTCGGAAGCTGCCGACTCCCCGCTTCGGGGGCAAGCTGCCCAGCTACCCGTCGCAGATGGATTTCGCCCGCGGACCCGCGGCCCAGGCCGCGGCGATCCGGGCGGGCGTTCCGGCGCCGCTCCCGGCGCGGTTCGTGCTGCACATCACCGAGATCGCGCTCGCCATGCAGAATGCCGGCGGCGGCGCCGTGATCCAGCTGAGATCCAGGTTCTAGCCATGGCACAGACCGTCTCGTGGGGCGTCCTCGGCACCGGAAACATCGCCCAGCGCTTCGTCAGCGACCTTCTCGGGCGGCCGGACGCGCGCCTCACCGCCGTCGGGGCGCGGAGCACCGGGAGCGCCCAGGCCTTCGCCGCGGCCTTCCCCCAGGCGTCCGGCGCGCCGGCCGCCGTCGCCGGGGTCGAGGCCCTGGCCGCGCGGCCGGATATCGACGTCGTCTACATCGCCACGCCCAACAGCGACCACATAGACAGCGCGCTGGCCTGCATCGAGGCCGGCAAGTCGGTCCTGATCGAGAAGCCGATCGCGCTCTCGGGCGGGCAGGCGCGGCGCATCGCGGAGGCGGCGCGGCGGAAGGGCGTCTTCTGCATGGAGGCGATGTGGATGCGCTTCACGCCCGGCGTCGTGCGGGCCAAGGCGATGCTGGAGGCGGGCGAGATCGGCGATCCCCTGCATCTCGACGCCCGCCTGTTCTTCCCCCGCGCGCCGAACCCGCCCGGACGGACGGACGATCCGGCCGAAGGCGGGGTGATCCTCGATCTCGGGGTCTACCCCGTGTCGCTGGCGCTCCACCTGTTCGGCGCACCCACCGAGGTCTCGGGCGTCGGCCTCGATCGGGGCGGTGCGGCGGCGCAGCAGGCCGCGCTCGCGCTCGGCTGGAACGCCAGGACCGCGACCCTGAGCTGCGGCTCGACCGGAGAGGCCGACAACGCCGCCGTGATCGTCGGCACGCGCGGCCGCATCCACCTGCACCGGCAGTTCCTGTGCCCGCCCTTCCTCACGCGCGTGCGCACCGCGGCCGCGCTGGCGCCCGCCGACCGTGCCCCGCCGCGCCGCCAGGCCGTCGGCCGGCTGGCCTTCGCGAAACGCCTCCTGCAGCCGCTGGACTTCCGCCGCGTCGCGCTGATCCCGACGCCGTACCTCGGGTTCGGGCTGCGGCATCAGATCGACGAGGTGCATCGCTGCCTGCTCGCCGGCGCCCGCGAGAGCCCGATCATGCCGCTCGCGGACAGCATCCGCACCCTCGACATCCTCGATCGCGTCCGCGCCCGGCCGCAGCCGCTGGAGGCCGTCGCCTAGGAGGGGCGTCCGGACCGGGCGCCCGTCCCGAGCGGATGATCCGTCCGGGCAGGTCGCTGCGCCGTTCCCGGCGGTCGAGGTCAGGTCGTCTTCGTCGCCTTGGCGGGAGGCAGCCTGCGCAGAATCCGCGCGATATGCGCGCGCAGGGCCGACGTCTCGGATCCCGGCCCGGCCTGCCCGGCGGGTTCGGCTGGCTCCTGGAGGGTGACGAGAAGGTCGGTCATCGACGAGGGCGCTGTGATGGGAGACCGACTCTACCGTCGAGCCTGGCCGGTGAATACATCATTTCATAGATTTTCTCGACCGGGACTTAAAGTGTTTAGGCCGGCGATAGACGCGGCCCGATGTCGGAAACAGGGGTGTGTGTCCCGCCGGCCGCGACATTCGCGCCGGTGAATTGCATCGCCGATGTCTTGATGGAGACCCGCGGCCGCAGTCCCACCACAATGCCGGCCGCATCACATATCCGTCACCGTCCGCCACGACGATCGGAGGCCTCGGTACTTTACCACCCCTTCGACCGATCTCCGATGTATCGTCGCGCACGGCGACTGAGAGGCTGCCGTAGCCGGCGAAGACAGGCGCAGGAGGGAAACCGTCTGTGAGCTGCGTGACGGATACAGTTGACCATTGCGGTTTCACCGTCCCTGGGCGTACAACCAACAGCCAAGCCATGCGTTCAGTGCAACTAGGAATTGCGCAACTTATTGGTGCGCTAAGCAGTTTTCGGTTGTGTTTTTTTCCGCGACTCTGGGTAAGTGCCACTCATCCAGCATGCTGAAGGTTTCCGTTCGATGTCGTCCTCCCCGAAGCCCAAGTCCGCCACCGAGACCGATCGCTCGATCGGCGGCCGCATCGCGGCGCTCCGCGTGGCACAGGGCCTGAGCCAGACCGATCTCGGTCAGGCCATCGGCGTCAGCTTCCAGCAGGTTCAGAAGTACGAGAAGGGGCGCAACCGCATCGGCGCGGGGCGTCTTCAGGCCATCGCCGACCTGCTGAGGGTGCCGGTGGACACGTTCTTCGCGGATCCGCGGGACAACGGCGGCGGACGCGTCGGACCCGCGGCCCTGTTCGAGGATCCGAAGGTCATGGAACTCGTCCTGGCCTTCACCAGCATCACCGACGAGACGACCCGCGGCGGGATCCTGTCGATCGTCAAGGCCGCCGCCACCCTCCAAGAGAGCCGCGCGGCCGCGCAGCGTCCGGACGCCGTCGACGAGGCGTGACGGCGCGGCCCTGTCCATCTCTTCCCGCGACGGGACATACCGGCGCCCCCGAGCCGCGCGCAGCGTGGCGGCGCGATTTAATCCAAATTAAACCAAGACAAAGACCCGTAAAGATGTAGAGAAGCTGCCGCGTCCGGAGCTGATCTACAGCGCGTGAGCGGACGGCATGCTTCGCTCTGACGTTGGAAACCGGGTCCTGACCATGCCGATCGAGACGTCGAGAGCCTGGGGCCGCGGCGAGCTGTACGAGACCCTGTGCCTCCTCGTGATCGGCGTCGGGATCTGGTTCGTCGGCGTCACGCTCGGGACCTTCGCGTATCTGAACAGCGTCGTCGCCACCTACAACCTCACGGACCTGCTGCTGCTCGCCGCCTGCATGGGCGTGGCGCAGTGGGGCGCCAGCATCCGCAAATCGATCATCCTCCGGCGGCTCATGCTCGAGCGCGCCGCCGCCGCCGCGCAGGCCGAGGCGATTGCCCGGCACGACGGGTTGACCGGCCTGGCGAACCGTCGCCGCTTCATCGACGCCGTGGAGCGGGCGCACGCGCCGGGCGCCGCGGACGCGGCGGTGCTCCTCATCGACCTCGACCGGTTCAAGCCGGTCAACGACCTCTACGGCCACGCGGCCGGGAACGCGGTCCTGTGCGCCGTGGCCGAGCGTCTCCAGCAGCTCGTGCCGTCGGGCGGCCTGGCGGCCCGTCTGGGCGGCGACGAGTTCGCCATGCTGGTCCCGCTCCGCTACGAGAGCGAGGCGCTGCGGCGCCTCGCCCAGGCGGTCATCGCGCGCATCGCCGAGCCGGTGACGTGGAGCCAGAACGACCTGAAGGTCGGGGCCACGGTCGGCGTCGCCGCGGTGTCGGCCGAGCACGGGGACGCCGACGCGATCCTGCACGCGGCCGACCTCGCCATGTACCAGGGCAAGAAGGACGGGCGCGGCAATGTCCGCTTCTTCCGCAGCGCCATGGACGCGGAGCTGCGCGCCCGAGCCCGGATGGAGACGGAACTTCGCCTCGCCATCGAGACGGGCGCGATCGAGCCCTTCTACCAGCCGGTGGTGTCGCTCCCCGAGAAGGAGATCGTCGGGGTCGAGGTCCTGGCGCGCTGGCGCCACCCGACGCGCGGGGTGGTGGGCCCGAGCGAGTTCATCCCGGTGGCCGAGGAGACCGGGATGATCGCGGATCTCAGCTACAGCCTGATCCGCCGCGCCTGCCTGGATGCCCGGGCCTGGCCGCCGCACCTGATCCTCGCGGTGAACATCGCCCCGCAGCAGTTCCAGGACGCGTGGCTCGCCCAGCGCATCCTCGGGATCCTGACCGAGACCGGCTTTCCGCCGCAGCGCCTGGAGGTCGAGATCACCGAGAGCGCCCTGATCCAGGACCTGGAGGCGACCCGGACGACCCTGCTGTCGCTGCGCGAACTCGGCGTGCGCATCGCGCTGGACGATTTCGGAACCGGCTATTCCAGCCTGTACCACCTGCGCGAACTGAAGTTCGACAAGCTGAAGATCGACCGCAGCTACGTCGACGCCATCACGATGAGCGACGAGCGGGCGAAGCTCGTCGACGCCATCATCAAGCTCGGGGCGAGCCTCGGCCTCTCCACCACCGCCGAGGGGATCGAGACCGACGCCAGCCTCGACTGGCTCTCCGAACAGGGCTGCCATTTCGGCCAGGGCTACCTGTTCGGCCACGCCATGCCGAAGGCCGAGATGGACGGCGTGCTCGCCGCCGTGCGATCCCCGGCCCCGTTCCAGGATCTCGCGCGGGCCTCGTGAGGCGCGGGATTCCGCCCGCGCGGCCGCATCACGTCGGTCAGCGCGGCGCCCTGTAGGCGGAGCCGTCGGCGGCCCCGAGCGGGTGCTCCACGAACCGGCCCGTCTCCGGCACCGCGACCCGGTCGAAGTCCGCCGCCAGGGCGTCGAGGGCGCGGCGCATCTCGGCGCCCTGGAGCGGCCGGCCGTGTCCGGTGATAACCCGCTCCGGGGCGAGCGCGGCGAGCGCCCGCACCGACGCGCGCGCCGCCGGCCAGTCGATCGTCAGGTACATCGGCGGCCCGTGCAACTCCGGCGCCTGCGTCGCGACCGCGTAGGCGGATTCCTGCGCCGTGGTGATGAAGGCGTCGCCCGCGATCAGCGTCCGGTCGGATTCGCGCCAGAGCGAGACGTGGCCCGGCGCGTGGCCGGGCGTGTGGATCCAGCGCCAGCCGGGCAGGGGCGGCACCGAACCGTCCTCCGGCAGGAGGCGGAGCCGCCCTGAGACGTCGACCGGGCTCGTCGGGAACAGCGGCGACAGGCGGCCGAGGAGCCCGCCGCCGACGCTCGGATCCGGCGTCGGGTAGGCGGCGCTGCCGTCGAGATAGGGCCGCTCCAGGGCGTGCACGTAGACCGGGACGTCCCAGTCCTCCGCGAGGTCCTCCAGGACGCCGACATGGTCGAAATGGCCATGGGTCAGGACGATCGCGGCCGGCCGGGCGCCTTCGCCGAAGCGGGCCCGGGCCGCGGCCTCGATCCCGCGCTTCGCGCCCATCACGCCGGCGTCGATCAGGACCCAACCCCGGTCGCCCGCGCCGGGGGGCCCCACGAACACGACGTTGACCAGGACGTGGCGCTGATAGGCGACGTCATCGGCGATGGCGTGGGTGGCGTCGTCCCGCTCGGCGTCGCGGCGGGGATCGTCGGCCCGGGCCTGCGGGTCGACGGGGATCTGCTGGGCCATCTGGGGCGGCTCCCGTGCACGGTCGCGGAGGGGACGGTCGGGCCCGCGGCCCGAGTGTCCCGGCGCCGGATGGCGCGAGCGCCCGTACCCTGGCCAACCGGCCGCTCCCGGGCGTGTTCCTGACGTCGTCGCCTCTCCAGGTCCGGCCCCGCACGGGAGGCCGCGGCCTCACGCCTGTCGACACGGACCCCATATTGGCGGCATCGATACCGGCCACCCCGACGCGCCGTCGCAGGTCACAGCATGGCACCGAGCCCTCTCGCCCTCATCGCCTCCGCCGCCCTCGTCGCCGTGATCGCTACCGGCACCGGGGCGATCGTCCTCCAGCAGGGATCGCGGTTCAGCCATTCCCGGAAGGTCGGCGGCCCGTTCACGATGGCGGATCTCGACGGCCGCCCGGTGACCCAGGCCGATCTCCGCGGCAAGCCGTCCGTCCTGTTCTTCGGCTTCACCCACTGCCCGGACGTCTGCCCGACCACGCTCGCGACCCTGGCGTCGGCCCTCGGCCGGATGGGCCGCGACGCGGATCGCCTCAACGTCGTCTTCGTCACCCTCGACCCGGAGCGGGACACGCCCGACACCCTGCGGGCGTACCTGGCCTCGTTCGATCCGCGGATCCGCGGCTTCGTCGGCACGCCGCAGCAGGTCGCCCGCATGGCCGACGCCTACCACGTCGCCTACAAGCGCGTGCCGACCAAGGACGGCGACTACACGATGGAGCATTCCGCCACCGTGGCGCTGTTCGACAGGACCGGCCGCATGGTCGGCGAGATCGGCTACGGCGAGGACGAGGCCAACACCTTCGCGAAGCTGATCACCCTGGCGCTGCCGGGGCAGTGCCCGCCGGGGGGCGGCGCCAACCTCTGGACGACCGACGGCAGCACCGGCAACTGCGGTCCGCGGAGCTGAGCCGCGGCCGGGAAATTGCGCCGCCGCGCCGGCGTGGCTAGAGGGCGGCGCGGGTCGCGAGGCCCGACCGAATCCGGGGGTTCCAGCTTGATCACGCGCCGCGTCCTGACCGCCATCGGGCTCCTCGCCCTCGCGCCGTATCCCGGCCTCGCCCGGGCCGCCGGCGGCGGGCCGCGCCTCGCACCGCCCGAGCCCATGGACCTCGACCGGCTGAAGGATCTCGCCCGGACGCTGCGGGACCGGCCCTACGCGCCGCCCCCGGAGGCGCCCGCCTCGGCGGCCCTCGACGCCCTGACCTACGGGCCGCTCCAGGAGATCCGCTACCCGCCGGGCCACGCCCTGTTCGCCGACAGCCCGTACCCGGTGACCTTCTTCCACCTCGGCAACTTCTTCCGCCATCCCGTGAAGGTCTACGCCCTGGAGGGCGGGCAGGCCCGCGAGGTGCTCTACAGCCACGACCTGTTCACCTACCCGCCGGGCAACCCGGCCAAGGACGTTCCGGACGGGGCGGGCTTCGCGGGGTTCCGGTTCCAGAAGGCG
Organism: Methylobacterium sp. NPDC080182; assembly: GCF_050281105.1. Taxonomy (NCBI): domain Bacteria; kingdom Pseudomonadati; phylum Pseudomonadota; class Alphaproteobacteria; order Hyphomicrobiales; family Methylobacteriaceae; genus Methylobacterium; species Methylobacterium sp. NPDC080182. The sequence continues at coordinate 39,270 of NZ_JBNNWO010000010.1, read as the reverse complement.
CCCGCCGGGCAGCCGGGCGACGACGGCGACTGGCTGGCCTTCCTGGGCGCGTCGTACTTCCGCGCCGCCGGGGACGGAGCCCAGTACGGGGCCTCGGCCCGGGGCATCGCGATCGACACGGCGCCCGGGCCCGGGAAGACCGAGGAATTCCCGGTCTTCACGCGCTTCTACGTCAGCCCGGCCGCGGACGGCGCCGTGACCGTGCTGGCGCTCCTCGAGGGCCGGAGCCTCACCGGCGCCTACCGGTTCGTCGCCCGGAAGGAGCCGCACGTCGTCATCGACGTCGCCTGCACGGTCTACATGCGCAAGGCGGTCGAGCGGTTCGGCATGGCGCCCCTGACCTCGATGCTGTGGTACTCGGAGGGCATGAGCCGCTTCCTCGCGAGCGACTGGCGGCCCGAGGTGCACGATTCCGACGGGCTGCTGATGCAGACCGGCGCCGACGAGCTGATCTGGCGGCCGCTCAACAACCCGCCCCGCCTCAGCGTCAGCGCCTTCGCCGACCGGTCGCCGAAGGGCTTCGGCCTGCTCCAGCGCGACCGCGCCTACGAGAACTACATCGACGACGGCTTCGAGGAGAACCGTCCCGACATCTGGGTCGAGCCGCAGGGCGACTGGGGCCGCGGCAGCGTCCAGCTCGTGGAGATCCCGACCCATCAGGAGACCGACGACAACATCGTCGCTCTCTGGGTGCCGGACGACGCGCCGCAGGCCGGGTCGGACCGCAGCTTCGCCTACCGGCTGCGCTGGACCGTCAAGGAGCCGGTCGCCACCGACCTCGCCCGGTGCGTCGCGACCCGGGCCACCAAGGCCGCGTGGCTCGCGGATGCCGACAGACGCCCGGGCCGGGCCAACCTCGTGCGGCAGTTCGTGCTGGAATTCGAGGGCACGGCCCTGTCGGGCCTCGATCCCGAGAAGGCCACGGTCGCGCTCACCCTGTCGCGCGGCAGCGTCGAGGAGGTCGGCGCCACCTGGGCGCCCTACGGCAAGCCAAGCCCCTGGCGGGTCTTTCTCAAGGTCTACGCCGAGGGTCCGGATCCGGTGGAGATGCGTCTGCAGCTGAGATCCGGGGATCGGCTGCTGTCCGAGACCTGGGCCTACCAGTACTACCCGCAGGCACCCGGCACGGTGCTGTGAGCGCCGCCGCCGCCGGATCTCGGGTCACCCGGACAGGTCCGGCGCCGGGCGGGCGAGACCCGGCCCGGGCCATCGTCGCATCGGAGACCGCCATGACCGGCGAGACACCGCACGGCCCGCACCTCCCGGAGGTGCTGACGCGGCTCCTCAAGGCGCCCCGGGCGGCGATCTGGCCGACTCCGGAGGACCGGAACCGCCTGCGGCCCGGCCGGTCAAGACCGCGGCAGCCGAGCCGCGCCGTCCTGGGTGTCTGGATCTGGGCGATCCTCTACAACGTTCTCGGCTTCGCGATCCTCGCGGCCCTGTGGTGGACGATGCGCTGACCCGATGAGCCGACACGCCCTGATCCCCGGCCGAGCGATTCTCGCGGCAATCCTCCTGCTCGGCCTCGCCCCCTCCGCGGCGCAAAGCCAGGGGGACGCGCTCAACGCCGACGACGGCACCGGGGCGGTCAAGGTCTGCTCGCCCGTGGCGATGCCGCGCTGGCGGTCCATGACCCCGGTGCCGAAGACCTGGACCTTCCTGGACTGCATGGGCTTCGCGGGCGAGATGGGCGCGACCCACTTCCAGCTCGGCTGCCTCTTCGCCAACGTCACGCCCCACGCCCAGAAATACGCCTGGGGCGCGATGGTACCGATCGAGAAGTCGGCCATGGCCAAGGCGCAGCCGCCGATCCCCAATTGCGGCTGGTAGGGTCCGCGCTCAGCCGTCGGAGGGCTGCCAGTCCAGGTCGAGGGTGAGGCGGGCGCGGAAGATCGTGCTGCCGGTCGCGTCGCGGACCCGCGCCTCCAGCACCAGGCCGGCATCTCCGGGGGCCGGTCGGTCCGCCCGGACGCGGAGCCGGTCATGCACGGCCTCGATCAGGGCCTCGGTCGCCGACAGGCACGCCTCGTGACGATCGGCGAAGGGCAGCCCCTCCTCGTCGAGGGACAGGCCGCGGTCGTCGGTGAAATCGGTGAAGTAGCGCATGGCGCAGAACCTCACGGCCAGCTGAGGAGCGTGCGCCGCGACCTGAGCGGTGTCGTTAACCTGTGTGTGCGCGCCGCACGGCCTCGCGCGACGGGCCGCCGAACCCTCGCGCCGCGGCAACCGCGCGAAGAACGCGGTCGCACGGCTCGCGATCCGCCCGCCCTCAAAGAAAATGTATGAGTGTGGACATACGCCGCGGGTGCGGCACGGACTGCGCTGATCCCCGAACCCGCTGCACGAAAGTACGATATGGCCGGCGCGGTCGGCCCGGTACCCGTCAGTGCGCGAGCGGCCGCCCTTGCGCGCGCCGCCCGTCTCGGCGGACACTCGGCGGCCGGTCCCCGCGCGGCGTGGTTCACGCCGATCCGACAACCCGCTCAGGCCCGCGACGCCGTTCCCGATGGCGCGACACCCTGTCTTCGACGGGCGCGCCGGGGGCCCCGCTGGCCGACGCTCGAAGGGGATGTGACCTGCCCCGTTTCTTCCTCAACGTCCGACGTCACGGGACGCTGATCGCCGATCGAGAGGGCGACGATCTGCCCGATCGGACGGCGGCCGAGCATCTCGCCCGCGACATCCTGCGCGAGATGCGCCGCCTGCCGCACGTCTACGGCGCGCCGCGCGGCTGGCGCGCCGACACCTTCGTGATCACCGACGAGGCCGGCGCGGTGGTGGCCGAAGTCCCCTACGCCAGCGTGCTCTGAGGCCGCCGCAGCGGGCCGATCAGGCGCTCGTACTCGGCCTCGGCCGGGCCGTAGGTCTGGCCGGCGGCCTCCTCCAGGCGCGTGCGGCTGAGGACCCGGATGCGGCCGCGCCGGGCGCGGATTAGGCCGGCGCCCTCCAGGGTGTGGATCGCGACCGTGACGGTCGGGCGGCGCACGCCGAGCATGATCGACAGGAACTCGTGCGTCACCGACAGGTCGTCGCCGTCCTGACGGTCGTGGTACATGAGGAGCCACCGCGCGAGCCGCTCCTCGGCGGGCGCGCCCGCGTTGGCGATCGCGGTCTGGGCGACCTGGACCAGGAAGGTCTGGACGTAGCGCAGCAGCAGGTTGCGCATCGACGGGCTGGATTTCAGGGCGTCGCGCAGGGCCGGCACGGAGATCCGGCGCCCTCGGCCTGCGACCTGCATGAAAATCTGGTACGGGATCGTGTCGGTTCCGAGCAGCAGCGCCGGTGCGGCCATGCCGTCGCGTCCGAACAGGCCGACCTCGATCCGGCCGCCCTCGGCGAGAGTCGACACCACCGAGCACAGGCCGGTGTCGATGAAGACCGCGTGCGGGATCGCGGCGGCCGGCTCGACGAGCACTTTGCCGAGGGGCAGGTCGATCGCCTCCAGATGAGGCCCGAGCAGTGCGCCGTCCGCCTCGGATAGGGCGGCCAGAAGGCGGTTCTGATGCGGCATCGGCAAACGCGTACGCAGAAATCGACCTCCGCGCAGCGGCTCTCGTGCGGGAACCGCGGCGCACCCCCGAGCCATGCTCGGATCAACACGGAATAGCGAGCGGATATTGCATCTAGCGGGGGAAGCGTCTGCAACCAGACAAAGCTTTGCCGGCGGATTTCGGATGTCCTGGCAAATGCGCGCGGATGATTGCGCAAACCTTCCTTTAAGATCTGCCCTCAGACTGCCGGGCGGCGGATCGGGATCTGACTGGAACGCTGCGCGTCCCGCAGCGCCGAGCACTTGCCAACAGCGGCGTGCACGGTCGCGCTTTGACGCGCGGGTCGGATCGCGTTACAGACAGTGCGACGGAGCAAGCAAGAACCATGCCGTGAGCAGCGTGGCTCCGGCTGGCGAACCGCGCCGGAAGGGCATCGGGGCCTCGCATGAGTTTGGTGCAACGGCTGGAAGTGCGTCAGGGCCAGGCCCTGGTGATGACGCCGCAGCTCCTGCAGGCGATCAAGCTTCTCCAACTCTCGCACCTCGATCTCTCGGCCTACGTCGAGGCCGAGCTGGAACGCAACCCGCTGCTGGAGCGCGCCGAGCCGGACCTGCCGGCCGCGGGTGACGCCGCCGAATCGGGCAGCCATGCCGAGGAGGCGGGGGCCGACGGCTTCGACGCGCCGGAGCCCGACTCGTGGCTCTCGGCCGACCTCAACCCGAGCCGCGGCGAGATCGAGAGCGACTTCGACACGCGCCTCGACAACGTCTTCCCCGACGAGAGCCCCGTCCAGGCGCGCGAGGCGGGCGGGGGCGACATGCTCTCGCTGACGCCCCCGCCCTACGGCAGCACCGGCGGCAGCTTCGACGCCGAGGCGCCCGATTTCGAGGCGACCCTCACGGCCGAGACCTCGCTGCGCGAGCACCTCGCGGGCCAGCTCGACCTCGCGACCCGGGAGCCGGCCGAGCGGTTGATCGGCGGCTTCCTGATCGACGCCGTCGACGAGGCCGGCTACCTGCGCGAGACGGTGGAGGGCGTGGCCGAGCGGCTCGGCGCCGACCCGGCCCTCGTCGGCCGGATGCTGGCGCTGGTCCAGACCTTCGACCCGCCCGGGATCGCGGCCCGCGACCTCGCCGAGTGCCTCGCGATCCAGCTGCGCGAGCGCGACCGGTTCGACCCGGCGATGCAGGCGCTGGTCTCGCGGCTGGACCTCGTGGCCAAGCGCGATTTCGCGGCCCTGCGCCGGCTCTGCGGCGTCGACGACGAGGACCTCGTCGACATGCTGGGCGAGATCCGCCGCCTGGATCCGAAGCCCGGCCGGGCCTTCGGATCGAGCGCCGTCGAGGTCCTGGTTCCGGACGTGTTCGTGCGCGCCGCGCCGGACGGCTCCTGGCTGGTCGAGCTGAACAGCGAGGCGCTGCCCCGGGTCCTGGTGAACCAGAGCTACTACGCCCGCGTCTCGCGCAACGCCGCCGCGGAGGGCGACAAGGCCTTCCTGTCGGAGGCGCTGCAGAACGCCAACTGGCTGACCCGCTCGCTGGAGCAGCGCGCCCGCACCATCCTGAAGGTCGCCACCGAGATCGTCCGCCAGCAGGACGGGTTCTTCGTCCACGGCGTCACCCACCTGCGGCCGCTGAACCTCAAGACCGTGGCCGAGGCGATCGGCATGCACGAATCGACCGTCTCGCGGGTCACCTCCAACAAGGCCATCGGCACGAGCCGCGGGACCCTGGAGATGAAGTACTTCTTCACCGCGGCGATACCCGGGGCGGCCGGCGCGGCCGCCCACTCCTCCGAGGCGGTGCGCCACCGCATCAAGCAGCTCGTCGACGGCGAGACGCCGGACGACGTGCTGTCCGACGACGCCCTGGTGCAGAAGCTGCGCGGGGAAGGCGTCGACATCGCGCGGCGCACGGTGGCGAAGTACCGGGAATCCCTGCGGATCCCGAGCTCGATCGAGCGCCGCCGGGAGCGCTTCGCCCACGGTTCGGGCCAGCACGTCGCCCTTGCGCTGCGCTGATCGGCCCGGACGGGGTTGCGCCGGGCGCCCGTCCGGCCCATCCGTCTTGGCCCTCGATCGATGCCTGGACCCGCGATGACCCCGACCGGAACGCCCTCGCGCAGCCTCACCGCCATCGTGCTCGCGGCCGGGAAGGGCACGCGGATGCGCTCGGACCTGCCGAAGGTGCTGCACCGGATCGCCGGGCGCAGCATGCTCGGCCACGTCCTGGCCGCCGTCCAGGCGGCGGGCGCGGGCCGGATCGCCGTGGTGGCCGAGCCCGGCCGCGACGACGTCGCCGCCGAGATCGCGCGGGCGGCCCCCGGCGCCCGGGTCTTCCCGCAGGCCGAGCGCCTCGGTACCGCCCACGCGGTGCTCGCCGCCCGGGAGATCCTGGCCGACCCCGACGACGACGTGGTGATCGCCTTCGGCGACACGCCGCTCGTCTCGGCCGACACCTTCCTGCGTCTCCGCGCGCCCCTGGCCGACGGCGCCGCGGTGGCCGTGCTGGCCTTCGAGACGGCGACACCCTCCGGCTACGGGCGGGTGCTGACCGACGGCGACCGCGTGCTCGCCATCCGCGAGGAGAAGGACGCCAGCGCGGCCGAGCGGGCCGTGACTCTGTGCAATGCCGGGCTGATGGCGCTCGCCGGACAGCACGCCCTGGCCCTGCTCGCCCGCATCGGCAACGACAACGCCGCCGGTGAGTACTACCTGCCCGACGCGGTGGCGCTGGCGGTGGCCGACGGGCTGCCCGTCACGGTCGTGCCGGTGGACGAGGCCGAGGCGCAGGGCGTGAACGACCGGGTGCAGCTCAGCGTCGCGGAGGCCGCGATCCAGGCGCAGCTGCGCCGCAGCGCGATGCTGGGCGGCGCCACGCTGATCGCCCCCGAGACGGTGTTCCTCAGCCACGACACGGTGCTGGGGCGCGACGTGATCGTGGAGCCCAACGTCGTGTTCGGCCCCGGCGTGCGGGTCGCGGAGGGCTGCACCGTGCGGGCCTTCGCGCATCTCACCGAGACCAGCCTGGAGACGGGCGTGAAGATCGGACCGTTCGTGCGGCTGCGCGGCCACGCCGTTCTGGAGGCCGGCGCGGAGCTCGGCAATTTCGTCGAGCTGAAGAACGCCCGGATGGGGGCCGGCGCCAAGGCCGCGCACCTCACCTATCTCGGCGACGCCGAGGTCGGCGCCAAGGCCAATATCGGCGCCGGCACGATCACCTGCAATTACGACGGCGTGCTCAAGCACCGGACCACGATCGGCGCGGGCGCGTTCATCGGCTCGAACTCGGCCCTGGTCGCCCCGGTCTCGGTGGGGGAGGGCGCCTACGTCGCCTCGGGCTCGGTGATCACCGACGACGTGCCGGCGGACGCCATGGCGGTGGCCCGGGGCCGGCAGGCGGTGAAGCCGGGCTGGGCCAGGGAGAAGCGCGCGGCGCTGCAGGCCGAGAAGGCGCGGCGCGGCAAGGCGTGAGGCCGGGCACGCCGCGCGGGCGGGGCTGGCCCTGCGCCGTGCCGATCCGGTAGAAGTCCCGCTCGGCCCCGCACGGCGCGGGGCGGCCCGGACCTTGCGCACGACCTGCGCGCGGCCACCCGGGCGCGACAGCGAGAGACACTCCTATGTGCGGCATCGTCGGCATCGTCGGGCGCGACGCGGTGGCGGGGCAGGTGATCGAGGCCCTGCGGCGGCTCGAGTACCGCGGCTACGATTCCGCCGGCATCGCCACCCTGGAGCACGGCCGGCTGGCGCGGCGCCGGGCCTCGGGCAAGCTGGTCAACCTGGAGGCCAGGCTCGCCCAGGAGCCGCTCACCGGCACGATCGGCATCGGCCACACCCGCTGGGCCACCCACGGCCGGCCCAACGAGACCAACGCCCACCCGCACGCTACCAAGCGCCTGGCGGTCGTACACAACGGCATCATCGAGAACTTCCGCGAGCTCAAGCAGGAGCTGGAGGCCGACGGCGTCGTCTTCGAGACCGAGACCGACACCGAGGTCGTCGCCCAGCTCGTCAGCCGCAACATGGACCGGCAGATGGGGCCGGTGGAGGCCGTGGCCGCCGCCCTGCCGCGGCTGCGCGGCGCCTTCGCGCTGGGCTTCCTCTTCTCCGGCGAGGAGAACCTGCTGATCGGGGCCCGCCACGGCGCGCCGCTGGCCATCGGCTTCGGCGAGGGCGAGACCTACCTGGGCTCCGACGCCCTGGCGCTCGCCCCGTTCACCGACGCCATCACGTATCTCGACGAGGGCGACTGGGCGATCCTGTCCCGCGGCGGCGCCGAGATCCGCGACGCGTCGGGCGCCACGGTCGAGCGCGCCCGGCAGACGATCGCCACCCAGGCCTACCGGATCGACAAGGGCGAGTACCGCCACTTCATGGCCAAGGAGATCCACGAGCAGCCCGAGGTGGTGGGCCGCACGCTCGCCCACTACGTCGACATGGCGCAGGGGCGGGTGGCGCTGCCCGAGGCGCTGCCCTTCGACTTCGCCAAGCTCAGCCGCGTCTACATCACCGCCTGCGGCACGGCCTACTACGCGGGCCTCGTCGCCCGGTACTGGTTCGAGCAGGTGGCGCGCCTGCCGGTGGAGATCGACGTCGCCTCCGAGGCCCGCTACCGCGAGGCGCCGCTGGAGAAGGACGGGCTGACGCTGGTCATCTCGCAGTCGGGCGAGACCGCCGACACGCTGGCCTCCCTGCGCTACGCGAAGTCGAAGGGCCAGCACACGCTGAGCGTGGTCAACGTGCCGACCTCGACGATCGCGCGGGAATCCTCCGTGGTGATGCCGACGCTGGCCGGGCCGGAGATCGGCGTCGCCTCCACCAAGGCGTTCTCGTGCCAGCTCACCGTGCTGCTCTGCCTCGCCATCGCGGCGGGCCGCGCCCGCGGCACCCTCGACGCGGCGGGCGAGCGGCGGCTGATCGACGGCCTGATCAAGGCGCCGGGCCTGATGGCCGAGGCGCTCACCCACGAGGCGGCGATCGAGGGTCTGGCCAGGGAGGTCGCGAAGGCGCGGGACGTGCTCTATCTCGGCCGCGGCACCAGCTACCCGATGGCGCTGGAAGGCGCGCTGAAGCTCAAGGAGATCAGCTACATCCACGCCGAGGGCTACGCGGCGGGCGAACTGAAGCACGGGCCGATCGCCCTGATCGACGAGAGCGTGCCGGTGATCGTGATCGCGCCGCACGACGCGGTGTTCGAGAAGACCGTCTCGAACATGCAGGAGGTGGCCGCCCGCGGCGGGCGCATCGTGCTGATCGGCGACGCCAAGGGCGCGGCCGAGCACGGGCTCGACACGCTCGCGACCTTCACCATGCCGGCGCTCGATCCGACGGTGGCGCCGATCGTGTACGCGGTGCCGATCCAGCTGCTCGCCTACCACACGGCTGTGTTCATGGGGAAAGACGTCGACCAGCCCCGCAACCTCGCCAAATCGGTCACGGTCGAGTAGGCGCGGCCGACCAGATCGGCGGATCGTACGGGCGCGGCGCCGTCCTTGCGAGCGGAGCGAAGCAATCCAGTCTGCGCTATGCTGCCGGAGGTTGCGCGACGCTGGGTTGCTTCGCTGCGCTCGCAAAGACGGTCTGCGCAATCCTGCTGACCCCGGTACGAGGCCCCCATGACCGCCCATGACACCGACGTCCTCCGATGGCTCGACGGGCAGGAGGGCGCGATGCTGGCGCTCCTCGAGGAGTTGGTGAACATCGATTCCGGCTCCTACGACAAGCCGGGCGTCGACGCGGTCGGCATCCGCATCGCGGAGTTCCTCGCCGGCCACGGCATCCCGGTGACCACGATCCCGGTCGACGGCTACGGCGACGCGCTGAAGGCGAGCGTGGCCGGATCGGGCGGCGGCAACCGGCCGGTCGTGCTCATGGGCCACCGCGACACCGTCTTCCCGAAGGGGGAGCCGGCCCGCCGGCCGTTCCGGGTCGCCGACGGCCGCGCCTACGGGCCGGGCGTCGCCGACATGAAGGCGGGCCTCGTGATGAACGCCTTCGTTCTGGCCGCCTATCACCGCGCCGGCGGCGCGCCGGTGCCGCTCGTCGGCCTGTTCACCAGCGACGAAGAGATCGGCTCGCCGGCCTGCCGGCCGATCATCGAGGAGACCGCCCGGGGCGCCCGCGCGGTGCTGAATTCCGAGCCGGGGCGGCCGACCGGCAACGTCGTCACCGGCCGCAAGGGCGGGGTGTTCATGCACCTCGAGGTGCTCGGCAGGGCGGCCCATTCCGGCGGCAACTACGCCGACGGGCGCAGCGCCATCCTAGAGCTCGCCCACAAGACCGTCGCGCTCCACGCGCTGACCGACCTCGACCGCGGCACCACGGTCAATGTCGGCCTGGTCTCCGGCGGCCAGTCGGTGAACACCGTGGCGCCCCGGGTCACCTGCGAGATCGACCTGCGCTACGTGACCCCGCCCGACCGCGAGGCCGCCATGGACCGGATCGCCGCGATCGTGGCCGGATCGACGGTGCCGGACACGACCGCGCATCTCACCATCAAGGGCGAGTTCCTGCCGCTCGTGCAGGACGAGGCCTCGCGGGCGCTGTTCGACACCTACGCAAGGGTGAGCGCGGAGGGCGGCAACCCCGTCACCGGCGAGTTCGCAGGCGGCTGCGCCGATTCGGGCTTCACCGCCAGCGTCGGGTGCCCCACGCTCTGCGCCGTGGGCCCGGTGGGCGGCAAGGCCCACTCGCCCGAGGAGTACCTGGAGGTGGGAAGCCTTGTGCCGCGGGCGCGCGCGATGGCCGAGACCATCGCGGCGCTCTGACGGTTCAGAGACCGACCATCGCCAGCCCGGCGGCACCGTAGCGGTCGCCGGTCACCGCCTCGGCGGGCATCGCGTCCGCGATGGCCCGCAGGTCGGTCTCGGCCAGGACGAGACCGGCCGCCGCCGCGTTCTCCTCGAGGTTCCGGATCTTGCGGGCGCCCGGAATCGGCACGATGAAGTCGCCCTGGTTCAGCACCCAGGCAATGGCGAGCTGGGCCGGCGTGACGCCCTTGTCGCGCGCCAGGGCGGCGAGCGTGTCGAGCAGCCGCTGGTTGGCCGCGAGGTTCTCCGCCGCGAAGCGCGGCATCGTGCGGCGGTAATCGTCGGCGGCGAGGCTGTCGCGGTCGCGGATCGCGCCGGTCAGGAGTCCGCGCCCCAGGGGGCTGTACGGCACGAAGCCGATCCCGAGTTCGCGGCAGGTCGGCAGCACCTCGGCCTCGGGATCGCGGCTCCAGAGGGAGTACTCGCTCTGCACGGCGGCGATGGGGTGGACCGCGTGGGCCCGCCGGATCGTGGCCGCGCCGGCCTCGGACAGGCCGAGCGCCCGTACCTTGCCGGCCCGCACGAGATCGGCCATGGCGCCGACCGTGTCCTCGATCGGCACCGCCGGATCCACCCGGTGCTGGTAGAACAGGTCGATGACGTCGACGCCGAGGCGCCGGAGCGAGGCGTCGCAGACCGCCCGGACGTGCTCGGGCCGGCTGTCGACGCCGATGATCCGGTCGGGGCCCTGGCCGGTCTCGGAGATCTTGAAGCCGAACTTGGTGGCGATGATCACCCGGTCGCGGACCGGCGCCAGGGCCTTGCCCACCAGCTTCTCGTTCTCGAAGGGGCCATACATCTCGGCCGTGTCGAAGAGGGTGATGCCGAGGTCGACGGCGCGGCGCAGCGTGGCGGTGGCCTCGCCCTCGGGCTGGCCGCCATAGGCGTAGCTCATGCCCATGCAGCCGAGGCCGAGGGCGGAGACGGTGAGTTCGGTTCCGAGTCGGCGGTGATCCATGCGGGCCTCCCGTGATGCGGGCCGGACTTCGCACGGGGCGCCGGCAGCGATAATCCGTGACCTGCGGCGCAGGCTGTTCTATGCGGCTCAACAGTGAGACGCGCCGACCTCCCCGCCCTGTCGCTCTTCGCCGCGGTCGCGGCGCGCCGGAGTTTCCGCGGCGCCGCGCGCGATCTCGGGCTCTCGGTCTCGGCGGTGAGCCACGCGATCAACGGCCTGGAGGCGAGCCTCGGCGTGCGCCTCCTCGCGCGGACGACCCGCAGCGTCGCCCCGACCGAGGCGGGCCAGCGCCTGCTCGACGGTCTCGAGCCCGCCCTCGCGGCGATCGCCGACGCGGTCGAGGCGGCGACCGCCGCGGAGCGGCGGCTCACCGGGACGCTGCGGATCTCGGTGCCGCGGTCGGCCGCCGAGATGCTGCTGGTGCCGCTCGCCGTCGCGTTCACCCGCGCGCATCCGGGCGTCGAGATCGAGATCCGCGCGCAGGACGGCTTCCGCGACATCGTCGCCGAGGGGTTCGATGCCGGCGTCCGCTTCGCCGAGAGCCTGGACCAGGACATGATCGCGGTGCCGCTCGGCCCGCCGCAGCGCGGCGCGATCGTCGCCGCGCCGGACTATCTCGCCCGCCACGGGACGCCCGCGGACCCGCAGGACCTGCACCGGCATGTCTGCGTCCGGCGCCGCTTCCCGAGCGGCGGCCTCTACCTCTGGGAACTCGAGAAGGACGGGATCGCCCAGTCGATCCCGGTCACCGGCACCCTCGTCCTCGACGATGACGGGCTGGTGGCCGAAGCGGCGCGCGGCGGCGCAGGCCTCGCCTACCTCTTCGAGGCGCAGGTGGCGGCCGACATCGCGGCCGGCCGCCTGATCCGGGTCCTCGACCCGTGGTGCCCGCCCTTCCCGGGCTTCTTCCTCTACTACCCGAGCCGCCGCCAGATGCGGCCGCTGCTCCGGAGCTTCGTCGATCACGTCCGGGGCCGCTAGCGCCGCCGGCCCGCCTACGGGCGCTGGGCCGCCACGAGGCGCAGCAGGAAGCCGTCGAGGGCCGCCTTGTCGATCCAGCGCAGGACCGCGACGAGGTCGTGCTCGGGATCGCACCAGATCACGTTGTTGCCCGCCCCGAGGGCGCTGAAGGCCGAGGCCGGCAGTTCCGGCTTGGCGGCCGCGCCGCGGTTCAGCCACCAGAGGTAGCCGTAGCTGTCGAGGGTCGGAGAGGGCGTCAGCATGGCGCGGATCCAGCGCTCCGAGAGGAGCTGCCGCCCGTTCCAGCCGCCGCCGCGGGCGACGAGGAGACCGAAGCGGGCGTGGTCGTCGGCCCCGATGAACAGGCCGCCGCCCCAGTGGCCACCGCCGGGGACCGACTGGACCCGCGCGCCGTCGACCGCGACCCAGGCCGTGTCGTAGCCGTGCCACGCCCAGTCGCGGGAGGCGCCGATCGGATCCATGATCCGCTCGCGGAGCACGTCCGGGAGGGCCCGGCCGAAGCGGCGCATCAGGCAGTACGACAGCAGGTTCACCCGGACGTCGTTGTACTCGTAGTAGGTGCCGGGGCGCCGCAGCGCCCGCGCCTCGCCCTTGCGGCTGTTGTCGGCGCCCGGGCCGATCTGCCGGAAATGATCGACCTGATCGGACTTGCCGAACAGGGTCCCCTGCCACTCGCTCGACTGCTGCAGGAGGTGGCGCCACGTGATCGCGCCGTTGTGCGGGCCGTCGAGGAGCGGGTCGGGTACGCTGTCGCGCACCGGCGCGTCGACGTCGGGGATCAGGCCGTCGTCGTGGGCGAGGCCGGCCAGCACCGCGAGGTAGCTCTTGGCGATCGAGAAGGTCATGTCCGGGCGGGCCGTGTCGCCCCAGGCGGCGACGCGCCGGCCGCCCTTCAGGATCACGCCCGCCGGGCCGCCGCGCGGGCGCACCGGCCCGTCGACGGCGCTCCAGGGCCCCGTCTCGTTCCACTCGACGATCCCGACGTAGCGCCCGTCGGGATAGTACAGGCTGCGCGGCCACGCGCTCTCGTGGGCCTGCGCGAACGCCACCGCGTCCGCGAGCCGCCCGGCATCGAGCCCCGCCGCACCCGGGTCCTGCTCCGCCCAGTCATCCGCCGGCCAGTACGGCCCGGTCGCTTCGGTCACGCGCGTCTCCTGACGGTCCTCTCCGGTCCGGGCGCATGCAGGGCCTGCGCCGCGGATCGGACCCTCCGTAGAGCCATCGGCCCCGAGAGGGCAGGGCGCGCGCCGCGGTTCGGGGCTCGCCCCGCACGACGGGGCCGGATGTGTCAGCCCTTCCCGGTGAAGCGCACGGCGCAGCCCGGACGGGCCGCGACGAGGTCCGCGCCGCGCGCGCGGCCCAGGACCATGCAGGCGGTCGACAGCCCGTCGGCGACGAGCCCCGTCGGCGCGGTGACCGTCACCGACGACAGGCCGCGCGGCGACCGGCCGGTGGCCGGGTCGAAGATGTGGTGGTCGGTGCGGTCGTCCGAGAAGCTCATGTTGTAGTCGCCCGAGGTCGCGGCGAAGCCGGTGAACGGGGCGATGACGGCGGCGACCGCGCCGGGATCGCGCGGATCGGCCAGACCGAGGCGCCAGGGCGCGCCGTCCGGATGCGCGCCGGCGGCGCCGAACTCGCCGGTATCCACGAAGGCGTCGTCGATGCCGCGCGCCCGGAAAGCCGCCATGACCTGGTCGGCCGCGTAGCCCTGGATCAAGGCGTTCAGCGTCAGGGCCGTCCCGGGCTCTAGGACGATCCGGTCCGCCGCGACCCGCACGCGCCGCCAGCCGACCCGCGATAGGGCCCCCCGCAGGGCCTCCGCCCCGGGGCGCTCGCCGCGGGCGGCCGCGCCGGCCCAGACCGGCCAGAGCGGCTGGACGGTCGGGTCGAAGGCGCCGCCGGTCTCGGCCGCGAGGGCGAGGGCGAAGCGCAGCAGGGCGAGCAGGTGCGGGTCGGGCGCCTCGAGGGACCCGTCCCGGTTGAGGCGGGCCAGGGCGCTGTCGGCCCGGAACAGGCTGGCGGCCGCCTCAACGGCACGCATCGCCGCGAACCCGTCGTCGAGCGCGGCCTCGACCGCGGACGGGTCGGGCCCGGCAGCGGTCAGGGCCACGGTGGTGCCGAAGGCGAGGCCGGCGCGGGTGCGCAGCGCCAGCCCGCGCGACGCCGCGGCGGCGCACAACGCCGCGACGCCGCCGAGCGCGGCCAGCCCCGCGGCCCCGACGAGGAGTCGGCGCCGGGCCGGCGCGAAGTGCGGCGGCGCGCTCATCCGACGGTCACCGGCCGGGGCGCGGCGCGGCGGCCCCGCTTGCGCGCCACGACCTGCGGCACGCACTGCCCGGGATCGTGGATGATCGTCACGCACTCCATGCACTGGAAGCACTCGGCGTAGTCGACCCGGCCGGAGGGCGCGATGGCGCCGTAGCGGCAGCGGACCTTGCAGAGCTGGCACGGCGAGCCGCACTCCGCCCGGCGCGGGATCCAGTCGAGGACGCGGACCCGCCCGAGGAGGGCGAGGGCGGCGCCGAGCGGGCACAGGTAGCGGCAGAAGCCCTTGTAGACGAGCAGGTTGAGCACCAGCAGCCCGGCCGCGTAAGCGACGAACGGCCACGCCCGGACGAAGTACAGGGTGATGGCGGTCTTGAACGGCTCGACCTCGGACAGGGTGTCGGCGAGGGGCGACCCCGCGGCGGCGGCACCGAGGATGCCGGCCAGCACGACGTATTTCAGCGACCGCAGCGCCCGGTCGAGGCCGGGCGGCACCGCGACCGGGCGGATGCGCAGCGGCCGGGCGAGCAGCGCGACGAGTTCCTGCAGCGCGCCGAAGGGGCAGAGCCAGCCGCAGAACGTGCCGCGCCCCCAGGCGACCAGGGCGGCCAGCGCGAAGGCCCAGAGCACCAGCGAGGGCGGGTCGTAGAGCAGGAAGGCGAGGTCGTGGGTTACCGTCGCGGCCCGCACGAGGCCGACGAGGGTCACGATCGAGAGTTGCGCCTGCGCGTACCAGCCGACGAAGCCGAGGGTCAGCGCCAGGAAGCCGAGGCGGAAGAGGGGGAAGCGGCGCTGGTCCGCCACCAGCCCGCGCTGGCGGCTCAGGACCGGCACCAGCACCGCGAGCATCAGCCCGATCAGCGCGAGTTCGGGCGCCCGGAGCCGCCAGGAGTCGGTCCAGCTCGGCCCGTCATCGGGCCGGACCCGCGTGAACAGGTCGGCGGGCAGGGCGGTCTCGACCGTGAAGGTCCGGGCGATCTTCTCCGACAGGATCTGCCCGCGCTCGCGGACGATCGTCTCGGTCAGCACCCAGGGCGCGGACGGGTCGAAGCCGGCGGCCTGGTCGATCCGCAGGATCGTCCAGGGGCCGGGCGGCAGCCCCTCGGCGAGGCCGGCGTCGCGGCGCTCCACCGCCATGTCGCGGGCGTTCACGATCAGGCCGGCCTGGCCGATCGCCAGCCGGTCGGGGACGGCGCCCAGCACGAACCGGTCGCCGACCGGGTTCTCGGGCGCGTCCTCCGGCCCGGCGCTGACGACCATCACGGCGTGGTTGCCGGCGCCGAGCTCGCGCATGAGCGCGTCGTAGCGCGCCGGCCCCAGCAGGTTGCGGCCGATCGAGGGCGGGTCCAGGGCGGCGACGTAGAGGTCGGTCAGCACGGCGTCGGCCGGACCCTCGGACGGATCGGCCACGCCGGTACCCCGGAAGGCCGCGGCGGCGTCCGCGTTCGTGACCGTCAACCGCCGGACCCAGCCCCGGGCAAGAAGCTCGGCCAGGGTCAGGGGCTCGTAGAGGTCGGGCTTCGCCTCGACCTTCAGGCCGACATTGGCCGCCCCGAAGCCGAGCTTCGCGCGGGCGACCGCCAGCGCCGAGGCCAGGATCGACTGGTTGATCACCCGGGTCGAGGCGGTGGCCATGGAGATGCCGTCGACGGTGGTCTGCGGCGCGGCGCCAGCGGCCCGCGCGTTGGGCCGCCCGACCCGGATCGCCTGCCGGGCCGACAGGCCGGCATACTGCTCGACGAAGGCGAGGAGCGGCTCCGGGCCGAGCCCCTCGAGGAAGACCGGCTCGTGGTGCGCGAGCACCGTCACGTCCCAGAAGGTCCCGTCGGGGGCGAGCGCGATCAGCAGGTCGGGGGGCGTGCCCCCGAAGCCCGGGATCGGTGCGAGGTCGACGGATTCGAACGCGTAGGCGAAGACCTCGTAGGACCCGGCCTGCTGCTTCAGGATCGGCCAGACCGGGAGCCTGTCGTCCTTCTCGCCGACCACCAGCGGGGGCGGGAAGTGGCGTTCGAGGGCGGCGCGATCGAGCTGGCCTGCGTCGACCGAGAGGGACGGCAGGAGCAGGGCGAGAAGGAGCAGTGCGGCGCGCAGGAGCAGGCCCGCGCCCCGGGCCAGGGCGGTGCGCGGCGCGGGCGGCCTGGGAGACGGTGCGCTCCGCAGCGGCCGAGTCATCTGGCTGCCTCCGCCCAAGGCCGCGTCGGTCACAGGCCCGGGTCGCGCACCGACGCCGGCGGCAATGCGCGACGGGCCCCCTCTCCCGAGCGGGAGAGGGTCGGGGTGAGGGACGATGAGTTTCAGGATGGAGCACGGTCTTGACCCGCGGTCGCCTCGCGCCTCGTCCCGACGGCCCTGATCCCTCACCCTGTCCCTCTCCCGCACGGGAGAGGGGACCCGAGTGTCCTTCGGCTCCGCTGTGGCCCAGCCCCCAGTGTGGATCCGGAAGCCTCCAACGAGGGAGGCGGATGCCTGGGTCCGCGTCAGCCAGACTGTCACGGCACCGCACCGGCGGCGCGCCCGTCCGTCGCCTGCGCCGAAGGCATCGGCCGCGCCGCCGCGCCCCAGGGGAAGCGGCCGACCTTCACGGTCTTGATCGGCCGGAACGTCGCGGCGTCGATCACCGTCACGTCGCCGGAGACGCCGTTGGTGGTGAAGAGCCGCGTGCCCGCCGCGTTGAGCGCGAGCTGCCAGACCCGGCGGCCGACCAGGATGTAGCTCTCCACCCGGTAGGTCGCGGTATCCACCACGGCGACCCGGTCGGACGGCCCCAGCGCCACGAAGGCGTGGCGCCCGTCCTTCGCCATCTGGATGCCCACCGGCTGGATCCGGTCGGCCGCGATCCCCTTCACGGCGAACTCGATCGTCGCGATCACCGCGCGGGTGGCGACGTCGATCACCGACACGGTGCCGCCGATCTCCGAGGACGCCCACAGCCGGGACCCGTCCGCCGTGAAGGCGGCGAAGCGCGGCCGCTGCCCGACCGGCGTCGCGTCCACGGCCGCGAGGGTCTGCGTGTCGATCCAGTGGACCATGTTGGTCGTCTCGGAGGTCGTGACGGCCGTACGGCCGTCCGGGCTGACCGCGACGCCCTCCGGCTCGATGCCGACGTCGATCTGCGCCAGCACCCGGCGGGTCTGCGCGTCCACCACCGTGGTGGTGGCGTTCTCCTCGTTGGCGATGAACAGGGTGCGCCCGTCGGGCGACAGGGCGAACTGCTCCGGGTCCTCGCCCGAGGGCAGGTCGTGCCGGACCTGCCCGGTCTCCGGGTCGATCACCTGCACGGCGTCGGAATCGCTGGCGCAGACGTAGAGCGACCGCCCGTCGCGCGAGAAGGTCAGCCCGCGGGGCCGACGGCCGACCGGGAAGGTGCGCAGCACCTCCAGGCTGTCGCCGTCGATCACCGAGACGGTGTTGTCGCGCTCGTTCGAGACGAAGATCTCTTCCGCCCGCGCGGGGCCCGCGAGGCAGAGCAGCAGCGCGAGGGCGGCGAGCCGGGTCATTCTGACGTCCCCGAGAAGGCGCGGCAGGCACTCTCGGGCGCGTCGAGGCCGAGCGTGTCGAGTTCCGTGCGGTGGTGGAGGAAGCCCTCGATCGGCGCCGTCGCGGTGACGGCCCCGGGCCAGAGCAGGAAGACCGGCTGGCGCAGCTGCCCGTCCCAGGCGCGGAAGCTCAGGGGGCGGCCCTTGAAGCCGCCGATCTCGAAGCCGGGCGCCGTCAGGGCGGCGCGGACCGTCGCGGGGTCGGTGCTGCGCGCCTTCACGGCCGCCTCGCCGACGACGTGCACCGCCATCCAGCCGGCCCAGTCGACGGGCCGCATGGCGCGGCCGGCGAGCTTCCGGAACCGCCCCTGGAGCTGGACGGCGGCCCAGGCCTCGACGGGCCGACCCCAGGCGGCCGGCGCGAGGCCCTGCGTGCCGACGAGGGGCCGGGGCGAGGCGGTGTTGTAGTTGAGGCTCGCGCCGAACGCGCCGGCCTCGTCGGCCACCGCGACCACGTCGTGCTCGGGCCCGCGGGTCGGCAGGGCGAACTCGCGCAGGGCCGTGTCGCGGACGTCGCCCCCCTGCGGGTCGTAGCGCGTCTCGGCGACGATCCGCGCGCCGAACTTCCTCGCGCTGCGCCGCAGCGCCTCGGCGAAGAGCGCGTCAGCTGGCGCCGGCCCGGTCACCAGCAGGATCCGGGACCAGCGCTTGAACGCCAGGAACTGCACCAGCGCGTCGGACAGCATGGCGCGGGACGGCAGGACGTGGAGCAGGTTCCGGCGGCAATCGGCGTCGCGCAGGCGCGTGTCCGGGGCGCCGATGTTGAGGAGCACGCTGCCCTTCGCCTCCGGCAGGTCGGCCAGGGCGAGGACGTCGGCGGCCGGGGCGTTGAGCACCACGAAGCGCCGGTCGGCGAGGTCCCGGAAAGCCTGGCGGATGTCGGCGCCCGGCTCGACGATCGTGGTGCCGAGGTCGAAGCCGAGGCCGAGGAACCGGCCAGTGGCGTTGGAATCGCGCAGGCCGAGTTCCGCGCCCTTGGCGCCCTCGTCGTCGGGGATCGGGTCCTCGTTGTTCAGCGGCGCCGGCCGCTCGACCCGCCGCTCCAGGTAGCGGATCGTCAGGGGCGGGCCCGCCGGCGCGGGCGCGGCCCGCCCCTGCGCGACCGGCGCCAGGGTCGCCATGGCCGCCATGGCCGCCACGGCCGCCAGCACGACGGCGCGCCGCAGGCCGGCCCATGGCCCGCCGCGCATCCCGGGCCGCCGCGCACCGGAGGACACCATCCCCGCCCGTCTCCTCCAGCCCCGCGGCGCTCGTCTTTGGCCGGGAGTCTAGGAGCGGAGTTGCGCCCTCCGATATTAGACCAAGGTGCACAAACCGGGTTTGATGCAGTGCAACACAAGTGGTGGATGGCGCTAATCTGGCCGATCCGTACCAAAGCATAATGGGTCCGCCGCCCGGTACTTGCTAACCGTCGTGCAACGACGACGGGAGGGGCGGATGCGCACGATGAAGACGGCGGCGGGCGGCGTGCTCGCGGCGCTGGGACTGGCGCTGGCGACCGCCGGCGCCCTCGGGCACGGCGACGTCCAGCCCCAGCCGGTCAACACCGACGGCCTCAAGCCGCTGGGCGCCGAGTGGGTCGCCGAGAACCCCTACAAGGGCGACAAGCACGCCATCGCGATCGGCGCCTCGGGCTTCAACCAGAACTGCGCCCGCTGCCACGGCCTGGAGATGATCTCCGGCGGCCTCGCCCCGGACCTGCGCTACCTGCCGCAGGGCAAGGAGGGCGACGAGTACTTCGTCGAGCGCATGAAGCACGGCGCCGTCATCAACGGCGTGACCAAGATGCCGGCCTTCGAGGGTGTGATCTCGCAGGAGGGCCTGTGGGCGATCCGGAGCTACATCGAGTCGAAGCATGAGGAGTAGCGCGCGGCTCCTCCTCGCCTGCGGCCTGCTCGCGGCCCTCCGGTTCCAGCCGGAGGCGGCCGCGCGCCCCCTGGACCAGGTCGTGGCCGACGGCACCCTGCGGGTGGCGGTCTACGGCGACAACGCGCCGTTCTCCGGGGAGGAGACCGGCAGGCCCCGCGGCATCGACGTCGATCTCGCCCGCGCGATCGCCGACAGGCTCAAGGTGAAGCTCGACCTGCGCGTGGTCGACGCCGGCGAGAACGTCGACGGCGACCTGCGCCTGAACCTGTGGCGCGGCGACCTCGCCGGCACGCCGCTCGCCGACCTGATGCTGCACGTGCCGACTGACCGGCAGCTCGCCCTGCGCAACGAGCAGGTGTTCTTCACGGCGCCGTACTTCGAGCAGGAGATCGCCTTCGCGTACCGCAAGGGCGTGCTGGACGGCTTCGACAGCCTCGACGACATCGGCGACCGGAGCGTCGCGCTGGAAGGCACGGGCGCCGCCGACCTGATGCTGCTGACCGCCCAGGGCGGCCGCTTCCGCCCGAACCTGAAGCACTACAGGAGCTTCGAGGAGGCCGCGAAGGCCTACCTCGCCGGCGAGGCTCCGATCCTGGCCGGAACCCGCGCGGCGATCGAGGCGGCGCTGTCCGCCGCGAAGGCCCCGAAGGACGACAACCCGATCGCCACGGTCCCGTCGACGGGGCTGGTGAAAACGCGCTGGGAGATCGGCGGCGCGGTGAGGACCGATTCCCGCGACCTCGCCTACGCGGTCGGGGACGCGATCACGGCACTGAACGCGGAGGGTCGGCTCAGGGCGATCTGCGAGAGCTACGGCGTCACCTACGCGCCGCCGAAGGGGTATTGAGCGCATCCGTCATCGCGAGCGCAGCGAAGCGATCCAGACAGCGCGCCATCGTGGGATGCTGTGCTGCCCTGGGTCGCTTCGCTGCGCTCGCGATGACGGTAACAGCGAACATCAGACCTCCCGAACCAGACCTCCCGAACGAGACCTCCCTCGGATTCGCGCAAATCCGAGCGCCGATCTCGACGAATACATTGAATTCACCGGTCCGCAGAGTGGCCTTATTGGACCAATGGCCAATAAGACTTTCCTGAGAAGCCCGATAGCTTCGTCCTCCAAGGGGGCGCCCCGCGACTCGTGCGGCCCGCGTCGAAACCCGGATGCCCCGGCCACACGGACCGGGGCCGACCACGGAGGACACGTCATGAGAATGCGGACCCGGTTCCTCGCCGCGGTGGGCGTCGCCGCCCTCGTGGCGGGCGGCGCCCTGCCGGCCATGGCCCAGGGGGTCACCGAGCAGGACATCATCAACGACGCCAAGACGCCCGGCGACGTGGTCACCTACGGCCTCGGCCCGCAGGCCCAGCGCTTCAGCCCGCTGAAGACGCTCAACCGCGACAACATCAAGGGTCTCGTCCCGGCCTGGTCGTTCTCGTTCGGCGGCGAGAAGCAGCGCGGCCAGGAGAGCCAGGCGCTGGTCAAGGACGGCATCATCTACGTCACGGGCTCGTACTCGCGCATGTACGCGATCGACTCCCGCAGCGGCGAGAAGAAGTGGGAGTACGACGCCCGCCTGCCGGAGGGCATCCTGCCCTGCTGCGACGTGGTGAACCGCGGCGCCGCGCTCTACAAGGACAACGTCTATTTCGGCACGCTCGACGCCAAGCTCGTCGCGCTCAACACCAAGACCGGCAAGGTCGTCTGGCGGAAGGAGATCGACGACTTCAAGGCCGGCTACAGCTACACGGCCGCCCCGATCATCGTGAAGGGCAAGATCATCACCGGCGTGTCGGGCGGCGAGTTCGGCGTGATCGGGCGCATCGAGGCCCGCGACGCCGAGACCGGCGAGGTCGTGTGGAAGCGCCCCGTGATCGAGGGCCACATGGGCGAGCTCAACGGCAAGCCCTCGACCATGACCGGCAAGGTCAACGAGAGCTGGCCCGGCGACATGTGGAAGTTCGGCGGCGGCGCCACGTGGCTCGGCGGCACCTACGATCCCGAGACCAACCTGATCTACTTCGGCACCGGCAACCCCGGCCCGTGGAACTCCTGGCTCCGGCCGGGCGACAACAAGTGGACCTCCTCGCGACTCGCCCTCAACCCCGACAACGGCGAGATCGTCTGGGGCTTCCAGACGACCCCGCACGACGGCTGGGACTTCGACGGCGTCAACGAGTTCGTGCCGTTCGACCTGAACAAGGGCGGCAAGACCATCAAGGCCGGCGCCACCGCCGACCGCAACGGCTTCTTCTACGTCCTCGACCGGACCAACGGGAAGTTCATCTCGGCGACGCCGTTCGTCGAGAAGATCAACTGGGCCAAGGGCATCGATGAGAACGGCCGCCCGATCTACAACGAGGAGAACCGCCCCGGCGACCCGAGCAAGGCGACCGGCGACGACAAGAAGGGCAAGTCGGTCTTCGCGGTGCCGAGCTTCCTCGGCGGCAAGAACTGGATGCCGATCGGCTACAGCCCCGACACCAAGCTGTTCTACGTGCCCTCCAACGAGTGGGGCATGGATATCTGGAACGAGCCGGTGAACTACAAGAAGGGTGCCGCCTACCTCGGCGCCGGCTTCACCATCAAGCCGGTCTTCGACGACCATATCGGCTCGCTCAAGGCGATCGACCCGGCCTCCGGCAAGGTCGTGTGGGAGTACAAGAATAAGGCCCCGCTCTGGGCCGGCGTGCTCACCACGGCTGGCAACCTCGTCTTCACCGGCACACCGGAGGGCTTCCTGAAGGCCTTCGACGCCAAGACCGGCGAGGAGGTCTGGAAGTTCCAGGTCGGGACCGGCGTGGTCTCCTCGCCGATCACCTGGGAGCAGGACGGCGAGCAGTGGGTCGGCGTCGCGGCCGGCTGGGGCGGCGCGGTGCCGCTCTGGGGCGGCGAGGTCGCCAAGTCGACGGCCGGCATCAACCAGGGCGGCAGCTTCTGGGCGTTCAAGCTGCCGAAGACGGTGGCGTCGCGCTGAGGGCCCGCAACCGAAAGCGTGCCGGTCCCCGCGGGCCGGCACGCCCAGGTCCCGGGGCCGGGCTGTCGTCTCAACACCCGCTTGCGCCCCGGGGCCGCATCGATCACCTTCGGACCTCCCGCCCGCGTATTCGGCGGATCCTGTGAGGATCTCGAGCGAAGGACCGAGGTCTCCGTGCATCTCCTGATCGTCGATGACCACCCGCTGTTCCGCGACGCCCTGGCGGCCACGATCCGCCTCGCGCACCCGGACGCGGTGCTGCACGAGGCCGACGGGATCGAGGCGGCCTGCGCGGTGCTTGCCGCGAACCGCGGCATCGACCTGACGCTCCTCGACCTGTCGATGCGGGGCGTCACCGGCTTCGACGGGCTGATCACCATCCGGGCGAGCTTCCCGCGCATCCCGATCCTGATCGTCTCCGGCCACGAGGATCCGCGCATCGTCGGCGAGGCCCTGCAGCACGGGGCGGCGGGCTTCGTCCCCAAGGCCATGGACAAGGCGACGCTCACCCGGGCGATCACCGAGGTGATGAGCGGGGCGCTGTTCCTGCCGCCGGGGCTAGCCGAGGCCGGCGCGCCCGCGCCCCGGTCCAAGAAGGCGCCGCTGGCCGAGCGCCTCGCCCGGCTGACGCCGCAGCAATTGCGGGTCCTGATGATGATCCGTCAGGGCAAGCTCAACAAGCAGATCGCCCACGAGCTCCAGGTCGGCGACTCGACCGTGAAGGCGCACGTCTCGGAGATCCTGCGCAAGCTCGAGGTCATCAGCCGCACGCAGATCGTGATCGACACGGCGTCCCTCGACTTCGACCAGATCCACAACAGCCACTCGGCCTAACGACGCGATCGCGGGATCCGGCCTGCGGCTCGGGGATCGCCGCGACGGCGGCTGAGCGTCCGGACCCGCCCCGTGCAGCGACCGGATCATATGCGCCTGCCGCAGAACAAACCCAAGTCATGGGTCGACTCATTCATCTGACGCAGCCCTGACCCCCTCGCGGCATCCCTCAATCGAGATCGATATGAAGCTATCTATCGGCGTGCGAGCCGATTGATCCGGTGACCTCGCCGGCTCCTCGCGACGGTGGATCAGGTTGTGACCGGCATCGATGGTCCGACGACGCTGGGGCGAGTCCAGCAGGCCTTCACCCCCGCCCCCCTGACCACCGGCCGCCACCGGCGCCGCTCCGCCGTCGGGGCCGCGGAGGCGCACAAGCCGGAGCCGGTGTCGTGACCCTCCCCGGATGGCGCGACTGGGCCTTCGCGCTGAAGACCTACGCGGCGGCGATGCTCGCCCTGTACCTCGCGCTCTGGATCGACCTGCCGCGGCCCTACTGGGCCCTCGGCACCGTCTACATCACCAGCCAGGTCCTCTCCGGCGCGACGCGCGCGAAGGCCGCCTACCGGGTCTGCGGCACCGTGCTCGGCGCGGCGGTCAGCGTCGTGCTGGTGCCGAACCTCGTGAACGCGCCGATCCTGCTGAGCCTCGCGGTGGCGCTGTGGGTCGCGCTCTGCCTCTACGTCTCCCTCCTCGACCGGACCCCCGCGAGCTACCTGCCGATGCTCGCCGGCTACACGGCGGCGCTGATCGGTTTCCCCGCCGTCGACGATCCCGGGGCGATCTTCGACACGGCGGTGGCGCGGGCCGAGGAGATCTCCCTCGGCATCGTCTGCGCCAGCCTCGCCGCCACGCTGATCCTGCCGCAATCGGCGGCCCCGCTCATCGTCGGACGGCTGAACGACTGGTCGGCGGAGGCCCGGGCCTGGATCCGGAGCGCCCTCGCGGCCGCCCGCGCGCCGGAGGCCGTTGGGCCGAGCCAGGGCCGGCGCCTGCGCCTCGCCTCGGACGCGATCGGCCTCGACGCCCTCGGCCTCGCCCTGCGCAACGAGGCGACGGGCGCGGAGCGCGCCGCCGAGGCCTTCGCGCCCCTCCGTCAGCACATGCTGATGGTCCTGCCGATCGTCGCCGCCGTGGCGGACCGCGTCGCCGCCCTCGAGCAAGCCGGCGCTGTTCCGGCGCGGGTCCGGGCCTTCCTGTCGGACCTCATCGCCTGGCTCGCCGACGAGGTCGACGATCCGGATCGCGCCGCGCGGCTGCGCGACCGGATCGACGGGTTCGAGCCCGCCCTCGGCCGGGCGCCGGACTGGAACACGCTCCTCCTCGCGAGCCTCGCGGCGCGCCTGCGCGACGTCATCGACCTGCGCCAGGATCTGCGGGCACTGCGCGGCCACCTCGCGGCCGGCACCGCGCCCCGCGCGCCGCTCGCCTTCGCCTACACGGCCCGCGTCCGGTCGATCCGCCACCGGGACCACGGGCTGGCCGCGTTCTCGGCCTTCGGGGTGTTCGCGGGCCTGCTCGCCTGCTGCGCCATCTGGATCGCCACCGGCTGGCCGGACGGCTCCGCGGCGCCGATGATGGGCGCGGTCGCCTGCTGCCTGTTCGCCGCGCAGGACGATCCCGCGCCGCAGATCCTGAGCTTTGCCAACTCGGCGATCGTCGGCGCCCTCGGCGCGGGCCTCTACCTGTTCGCCGTGCTGCCGCTCGCCACCTCCTTCGAGATGCTGGCCCTCGCGCTCGCGCCGGCCCTGATCCTGTGCGGCCTGATGATGACGCAGCCGCGCACCGCCCCGATGGGCATGGGCGCGGCGCTGAACGGCGCGACCCTGCTGGCCCTCCAGAACGGCTACAGCGGGGACTTCGCGCCCTTCGCCAACGGGGTGATCGCCTCGGTGGTGGGCATGTGGATCGCCGCCGCGGTGACCCGGGTGATCCGCTCGGTCGGCGCCGGCTGGAGCGCGCGGCGGCTGATCGGGATCAACCGGCGCAGCCTCGCGGCCGCCGCGGACGGGCGCGGCACCGGCCACGGGCTCGAACTCGCGGCCCTCATGCTCGACCGCGTCGGCCTGATCGCGCCGCGGCTGGCGAGCCTGCCCGCGGACACGTCCGCCTCCGTGGGCGACCTGCTGGCCGATGTCCGGGTGGGCATCAACCTCGTGGAGGTCCGCCGGGTGCGCCGGCAGCTGACGGGCCCGGCCCGCAGCACCGTCGACCGGGTCCTCGCGCTGGCGGCGCGCCAGCTGCGCGGCCGGACCGACCGGCCGGACGCGGCGCTGCTCGCGGCGCTGGACGAGGCGCTCGACGCCGTCGCGGGCGCGGCCCCGTCGCCGGAGCGGCGCGCCGCCCTGATCGGCCTCACCGGCCTGCGCCGCGGGCTCTTCGCCGACGCGCCGGCCTACCGGGCGGCGCCAGCCCTGGACCACCGGGAGATGGCGGCATGATGGGCGAGATCGACCTCTGCGGCGTGTTCGTGCCGGGCCTCGCCCTCTGGATGGCGCTGGCCTTCGCCCTCGGCCTGCCGCTGCGCCACCTGCTCGCGGCGACCGGCCTCTACCGCCTCGTCTGGCACCGGCCGCTCTTCGACCTCGCCCTCTACGTCGTCCTGCTCGGCGGCGTGGTGACCCTCGCCCACCGGACCCTGCCATGACCGCCCTGTTCTCCGCCGTCGGCCGCCTCCTAGTCACCCTCGGCATGGTCGCCGCGGCGCTGATCGTCGGCCTCGGCCTGTGGGACTATTACATGGACGCCCCCTGGACCCGGGACGGGCGCGTGCGCGCCGACGTGGTGGCGGTGGCCCCCGACGTCTCCGGCCTCGTCACCGAGGTGCTGGTGGAGGACAATCAGGTCGTGCGGAAGGGCGACATCCTGTTCCGGATCGATCCGGACCGGTTCCGCCTGGGGCTGCGGCAGGCGGAGGCGATGGTGGAGGGCCGCAAGGCGACCGCCGAGCAGGAGGCGGCCGACTACGCCCGCTACAGCAGGCTCTCCGACGCGGCGGTGTCGCAGCAGCGGGTCGAGGCCGCCAAGGCGGCCGACCTGTCGGCGCGGGCCGCCTACGAGCAGGGCCTGGCGGATCGCGACCTCGCCAAGCTCAACCTGGAGCGCTCGGCGGTGCGCGCCCCGGTCAACGGCCGGATCACCAACATGGAGCTGCGGCCGGGCGCCTACGTCACCACCGGACGCGGCGTCATGGCGCTGATCGACAGCGACACCGTCCGGGTCGAGGGCTACTTCGAGGAGACGAAGCTGCCGCGGATCCGCGTCGGCGCGCCCGTGACCGTCGAGCTCATGGGCGAGGACGGGGCGCTCCGCGGCCACGTCGCCAGCATCGCCGGCGGCATCGGCGAGACCGGCCGCAGCGACGCCTCCAACCTGCTCGCGAACGTGAACCCGACCTTCTCGTGGGTGCGCCTCGCCCAGCGCATCCCGGTGCGGATCAGCCTCGACGGCGGCACGGCGGATCCGCGGTTGGTGAGCGGCCGGACCGCGACGGTCTCGATCGCGCCGGCGGCCGGCGGGGAACCCCTGCGCTGGCCCTGGACGGCGTGGCGCGAGGCGCTCGCCCGCTGAAGGCGCGACCGAACCATCCGGGCGCGCCCGGGTTGGCCTCACACCACAGCCCAACGACCTGTCAGGAGGCCCCATGTCGAAGACGATCCTCGCCCTCGCCACGTCCGTCGTTCTCGCCACGTCCGGCGCGGCGCTCGCTCAGGCGCCGCAGACCGGCGGCGCCAACCAGGGCAACGTCAACAAGTCCGGCGCGGTGGGCGGCACCGGGACGGGGGCCGGGTCCATGGAGAGCACCGGGTCTACCGGCGCCGGCATGGCGCCCGGCACCAGCGGCGGCCCGCGGGTCAGCACGCCCGGCGCCCCCGCCGGCAGCAGCTCGGGCAACGGCGCTACCGGCAGCGGCGCTGCGCCCAGCGGGAAGTAGGCCCCGCCGGTTCTCCCTCCCACCTGCGCGGGGGAGGGAGAACCCGTCAGGTCCCGATCCGGACCGGCGTGTGCCCCGGCCCTACGCGCCGAGGCCGCCCACGCACAGGTACTTGGTGTTCAGGTAATCCTCGATGCCCTGGTACGAGCCCTCGCGGCCGAGGCCGGATTCCTTCACGCCGCCGAAGGGCGCCACCTCGGTGGTGATGATCCCCTCGTTGATCCCGACCATGCCGTATTCCAGCGCCTCCGCGACCCGGAAGGTCCGGCCGAGGTCGCGGGTGTAGAAGTAGCAGGCGAGCCCGTACTCGGTGTCGTTGGCCATGCGGATCGCCTCCGCCTCGTCGCGGAAGCGGAACAGCGGCGCCAGCGGCCCGAAGGTCTCCTCCCGAGCCACCGCCATGGCGGGGGTGGCGCCGGTGATCACCGTCGGCTCGAAGAACTGGCCGCCCAGCGCGTGGCGGTGACCGCCCGCGACCACCCGGCCGCCCTTCTCGACGGCGTCGCGGATATGGGCCTCGGTCTTCTCCACCGCCGCCATGTCGATCAGCGGCCCCTGGGCGACGCCGTCCTCGACGCCGTTGCCGACCTTCAGGCGGTTGGCCGCCTCGGCCATCTTCTCCGCGAAGGCGTCGTAGATCCCGTCCTGCACCAGGAAGCGGTTGGTGCAGATGCAGGTCTGGCCGGAATTGCGGTATTTGGCCAGCATCGCGCCCGCCACCGCCTTGTCGAGGTCGGCGTCGTCGAACACGATGAAGGGCGCGTTGCCGCCGAGCTCCATCGAGACCTTCTTCACCGTGTGGGCGGCCTGCTCCAGCAGTACCTTGCCGACCTCGGTGGAGCCGGTGAACGTGATCTTCTTGACGAGCGGGTTGCCGGTCATCTCGGCGCCGATCGCCCGGGCCGAGCCGGTGAGGATCGAGACCGTGCCGGCCGGGAAGCCGGCGCGCTCGCACAGGACGCCCCAGGCGAGGCCCGAGAGCGGGGTCTGCGAGGCGGGCTTGATCACGATCGGGCAGCCGGCGGCCAGAGCCGGGGCGATCTTGCGGGCGATCATCGAGGACGGGAAGTTCCACGGCGTGATCGCCGCCACGACGCCGACCGGCTCCTTGGTGACGAGGATCTTGCGGTCGCCCCAGGGGGAGGGGACCACGTCGCCGTAGACGCGGCGCGCCTCCTCCGCGAACCACAGCACGTAGGCCGCCGACATGGCGACCTCGCCGCGGGCCTCCGTCAGCGACTTGCCCTGCTCGGCGGTGAGGATCTGCGCGAGATCCTCCTGATGCTCGGTCACGAGCGCCGCGAGCTTGCGCAGCAGCACGGCGCGCTCGTTGGCGGTCTTGGCGCGCCACGCCGGGTAGGCCTCGTGCGCTGCCTTGATCGCCTGCCGGGTCTCGTCGGCGCCGGCATTCGGCACCTTGGCGATCAGCGCGCCGGTCGCCGGGTTGGTGACGTCGATGCTGCCGGAACCGGCCTTCGACCATGCGCCGCCGATCAGGCAGGCATCGACCAGCAGGGCGCGGTCCTTCAGGGAGGGGGTCTCGAACTCAGGCATCCAACGGTTCCTTCGGCGGCCGCGGCATGTCGGGCTGGGACATGCCGGGCCGCGGCTTGAGAGGCACGCTCTGGGCCGTATTCCTCGCCTGCGCCTCGGCTTTTGTCTCGAAGACATGGGGAGCCAGGTCGCGGCTCGCCAACGAGGCGCCGAGTTTCAATCGCAAGAACGCGCTCGTGGTATACCGGGACGCGGTCTCGTAATAGCGGTTTTCGAGATAGGCGATCGCCGAGAAGTAGGCGTCGCTCACCGTCGGGTCGATCTCGAACCCGTCGTAATTGGCGATCAGGTGGACCTTCCTGCCGATCTCCTGGCAGGCGCGCTCGTATTCGCGGCGCACCAGCTCGACGTCGTCGATGGTCCGGACCTGGAAGCCCTCGAGGTTCGAGAACAGGATGTTGCGCTCCGGGTCGTAGCTGATCCGCTCCGACAGCGAGAGGCCCAGCAGCCAGGGCTCCAGCGCCATCACGGACTCGCGGAACAGGCGCGGATCCATCGGCTGCGGATCCTGCACGATCGGGGTGAAGCCCATCTGACCGAGGATGTCGCGCGCGATATCGATGCCCGGCGCGACCTCGACCAGCTCCATGCCGGCCCGCGTCCGGCGGAACACGCAGCGCTCGGTCACGTAGAGCACCGGCTGGCCGCGCTCGGCCGCGTAGGCCCCCGAGAAGGTCACCTGCTCGACCGCGGCGATGAATTTCCGCGAGCGGCCCTCGCTGAGGATCCGGATGCCGCCGTCCTCCACCGCCACCTTGAGGCCGTCGGCCGTGAACGTGCCGGCGAAGACGAGGCTCTTGGCGTTCTGCGAGATGTTGATGAACCCGCCCGCGCCCGCGAGCTTCTTGCCGAACCGGCTGACGTTGACGTTGCCCTCGGCGTCGCACTGGGCGAGGCCCAGGCAGGCGAGATCGAGGCCGCCGCCGTCGTAGAAGTCGAACTGCTGGTTCTGGTGCAGCACGGCGGCCGGGTTGAGGGCGGCGCCGAAATCCAGCCCACCCTGCGGCAGGCCACCGATCACGCCCGGCTCGGCGGTGAGCGTCAGGTACTTGAGCACCCGCTCCTCGGCGGCGACCGCCGCGACGCCCTCGGGCATGCCGATGCCGAGATTGACCACACCGCCGGGCGGCAGCTCGAAGGCGCAGCGCCGGGCGATGACCTTGCGGGTGTCGAGCGGCATCGGGGCGATCCGGTCGAGCGGCACGCGCTGGCGGCCCGTGAAGGCGTGGTTGTAGGGCGTGCCGTAGGTCTGACGGTGGTTCTCGGGCGTGCTGAGCACCACGCAATCGACCAGCACGCCGGGCACCTGCACCTCGCGCGGGTTGAGCGAGCCGGCCTCGGCGAGCCGCTCGACCTGGGCGATGACGAAACCGCCGGAATTCTTCGCCGCCATGGCGGCCGCGAGGTTGTCGAGGGTGAGCGCCTCGCGCTCCATGGTGATGTTGCCGGCGGGGTCGGCCGTGGTGCCGCGGATCAGCGCGACGTTGACCGGGAAGGCCTTGTAGTGGAGCCAGGATTCGCCGCCGAGCTCGACCACGCTGACGAGGTCTTCCTGCGTCACGGCGTTGAGCTTGCCGCCCTCCAAGCGCGGGTCGACGAAGGTGCGCAGGCCTACCTTGGTAATGTGGCCCGGCGTGTGGGCGGCGATCTCGCGGTAGAGGTGCGAGACCACGCCGAGCGGCAAGTTGTAGGCCTCGATCTCGCCCGCCACCGCCATGGCGCCGAGCTTCGGCACGAGCGCCCAGTGGCCGCCGACGACGCGGCGGACGAGGCCCGGGATCGCGAGCTTGTTGAGGCCGCGCTCCTTGCCGTCGCCGGGGGCGGCGGCGAACATCAGGCCGATCCCGTGCGGGCCGTTGCCGGCCTCGAAGCGGCGGGCGAGCGCCAGGATCAGCTCGTCGGGCGTGCCGATCCCGACGAAGCCCGAGACCGCGACCATGTCGCCGTCCTGCAGGATGGCGGCGGCCTCGTCGGCGCTGACGATCTTGTTCTTCAGGCTGCCCATGCGGCACTCCCCCGAGCCTGCACGTTATCCCCGCTTGCCGAGCCAGTCGGCGATGCCTGAGCCCAGCAGCTTCTGTGCCTTGCCGCCGACGAAGACGCCGACATGGCCGCCGGGCAGCCCCATCTCGGTGTAGTCGGTGGTGCCGATCTTATCCTTCAGCGCCTGCGAGGTGGCCGGCGGGATGATGTGGTCGTCCTGGGCGAAGACGTTCAGCACCGGGCAGGTGATGGCCTTCAGGTCCACCCGCCGGCCGCCGAGCTCGAAGGCGCTCTCGACCAGCTTGTTGTCCTGGTAGAGGTCCTTCAGCCACTGCTTGGCGGCCTCGCCGGGATGGTCCGGACGGTCGGCGATCCACTTCTCCATGCGGAGGAAGTTCAGGAACTTCTTCTTGTCGTCGAGGGCGTCGAGCAGGTCGAGGTTGTACTTCGTCATGGTCCGCATCGGCGTCATCATCGAGAACACCGAGCCCATGAAGGCGCCGGGCAGCGACCCCTGCGCCTCGATCAGCCGGTCGACATCCTCGGGCGTGAGCGACCGCGTCCAGACATTGATGAAGCCGTGGCCGGCCCGGTTCTCCCGCGTGTCGGCGTGGAAGTCGATCGGCGTGATCGTCAGCACCATCGCGTTGACGGTCTCGGGGTAGAGCGCCGCGTAGCAGGTGGTGAAGACGCCGCCCTCGCAGATGCCGAGCAGGCTGACCTTATCCCGCCCGGCCGCCTCCTGGATGAAGGCGACGCACTCGGCGAGGTAGCCGTCCACGTAATCGTCGATGGTGACGTAGCGGTCGGCCCGGCCCGGATTGCCCCAGTCGACCACGTAGAGGTCGAGGCCGAGATTCAGCAGGTTGCGGACCAGCGAGCGGTCCTCCTGAAGGTCGGCCATCGTGTAGCGGCCGATCAGCCCGTAGACGATCAGCACCGGCGGCAGGCCCTTGCTCTCGGCGAGCGGCCGGTAGCGGTAGAGGCTGACCTTGTCCTGGCTCCAGACCAGGTCCTTCGGCGTGGTGGCGATCTCGACATCGGCGTCGCTGACATCGGCGAACAGCCTGGCGCCCTCGCTGATGCGGCGGCCGAGGGTGCCGACCTCGGCCAGCAACGCGGCCGGGGTGAGATTCAGCGGGGCGGCCGGCCCCTTCGGCTTCTCCTGATCAGCCATGGGCGTCCTCCCCGACCTGTGAACCACCCGCCTTCGCGATTTTGCCGGCCTGCCGGCGCTCCCGGCGCAGCGCCCGGACCTCCCGGCGCAGCTCAGTGAGGCTCTTGTGGACGTCGTCGAGCTCGGCCCGGGTCGGCTGGCCGTAGAACTCGGACAGGAACGCCGCGACGTCCTGCTGGGCGAGGCGCAGGTCGGTCGAGGCCCGGAGCACGGCCCGCTGCGAGGTCAGGAACGCGTCGGAGCGCTGGACCTCCAGCAGGACCGCGTTGGCGGTCTCGATCCACCGGCTCATCATGTCCCGGGCGGAGGCGAAGCTCTCGCCGTTTTCGGCGCGGGCGTTGGCCTCCTGGGCGAAGGTCCCGGCCGCCCGCGTCCAGGCCTGCAGCATCACCGCCTGATGCTCGCTCTGCGCCCGCCGCAGGCTCGCCCAGGCGGTGAACAGGGCCGCGTAGCGCCGCTCGGTCTGCCACAGGTCGGCGAGCTGCGGGCCCTCGGCCATGCGGGTCAGCGCCGCGTCGAACTCGGCCGAGCCGCCGAGCCAGGCCTGCGGATCGAAGATCCGGGCGAGCACCGCTCCGGCGGTCGGGTCCGGCGCGCCGGGGCCGCCCTGGAGCGAGCGCGTCAGCGTCTGCGAGAGGGCGCTGGCGGCGGTCCAGGCCTCGGTCAGCTTGGCCTGCGCCGCGGCGAGATCTGCGAGGTCGCCGCCCGGGAAGGTCGGCCAGCCGAACCCGGGCGCGGACTGCCCGGCGCCCGGGGTGAAGAAGCCCGCGCCGGCCCGCGTCCAGAACTCGCTCATCGCCCGGAACGCGTCGAACTGGTCCATGCTGGCGTTTCTCCTCACAGCCTCAGGGCTGAAGTCTTCGAACCCGCCGTCTTTGCGAGCGAAGCGAAGCAATCCAGCAGCGCCATGCTCAACGACGGCGCGTCTCCCTGGGTCGCTTCGCTGCGCTCGCGATGACGTAGCCGGCGACCCGCGCTCACGCGGCCGGTCGCGCTTCCCCGAGGGCTTCCGCGTAGATCGCGAAGGCGTCGTCGTAGGTGACCTCGCGCGGGTTGTTCACGAGGAGCCGCGTCTGCTTCATCGCGTCGGTGGCCATGCGCTCCAGGTCCTGCCGGGCGACACCGACCTCGGCGAGCGAGGCCGGCACCTTGCAGTCGCGGCAGATCGCGTCGAGACTCTCGACGAAGCGCTTGGCGGCCTCGGACCGCGGCAGGTCGGCGGCCGCGGGGTCGAGGATCGGAGCGAGCTCCGCGTAGAGTCCTTCAGCGTGCGAGAGGTTGAAGCGCATCACCCCCATCAGCACCAGGGCGTTCGAGAGCCCGTGCGGCACGTGGAAGATCGCGCCGACCGGGTAGGCCAGGGCGTGCACCGCCGCCACCGGCGCGTTGGCGAAGGCCATGCCGGCGAGCATCGAGCCGAGCAGCATGCCGGAGCGCGCCTCGAGGTTCTTCCCGTCCGTGCAGGCGGTCCGGATGTTGGCCGAGAGCAGCGCCAGCGCCTGCTTGGCGAGCTGGTCGGAGATCGGGTTCTTCTTGTTCTTGCTGGTGAAGGCCTCGATGGCGTGGACCATGGCGTCGATGCCGGTCGCCGCGGTGACGTGCGACGGCAGGCCGAGCGTCAGCTCCGGGTCGAGCACCGCCCAGTCGGGCAGGAGCTTCGGCGCGACGACGCCCTTCTTCTCGGTGGTCGGCGTCGTGACGATCGAGATCGGCGTCACCTCCGAGCCGGTGCCGGCCGTGGTCGGCACCAGGATCAGCGGCAGGCGGTCGCCCTTGGCGAGGCCGACGCCGTAGATCGCGTCGAGCGGCTCGTCGGACTTGGCGAGGTAGGCCACGAGCTTGGCGGTATCGAGCGCCGAGCCGCCGCCGATCGACAGGACGAGGTCGGTCCCGAGCTCGCGGGCGCGCTTGGCCGCCGCCTCGATCACCGTCGAGGGCGGGTCGGCGACCACGTCCTCGTAGACGTCGAGGGTGACGCCGGCTTCCGCCAGCGCCGCCTCGGCGGCCTGGGTGAGGCCGGCGCTGCGCACGCCCTTGTCGGTGACGAGGAGGACGCGCTTGGCCCCGAAGCTGCCGACGATCTCCGGCAGCTTCTTCGCGGCGCCGGCCTCGAACAGCACGTTCGGCGTGGTCTGGAAGGTGAACGGGTTCATCGCGCTGCCCTGTCTTGCGTGCCGACCATCTGCGAAACCGGCCTCACTCGGCCGGCTCGAAATCCTTCACCTTGGCGCGCAGCTCGTCGACCAGCACGCGGGTGTTCTCCGAGTAGTCGATCGGCACCGCCACGAGGTGCACCCCGCCCGCCGCGAAGGCCCGGTCCAGCGTCGGCACGAGGTCGTTGACCGACTCGACCCGGTGGCCGGTCGCCCCGTACGACTTGGCGTAGAGGACGAAGTCCGGGTTGCTGAAGGTCATGCCGTAATCGGCGAACTTGTCGACCGCCTGCTTCCAGCGGATCATCCCGTAGGCCGAGTCGTCGAGCACCAGCACCACGAGGTTGAGCTTCAGCCGGACGGCGGTCTCCATCTCCTGGCTGTTCATCATGAACCCGCCGTCGCCGCAGACGGCCATCACGCGCCGCTTCGGGTAGAGCATCGCCGCCATCATGGCCGAGGGCAGGCCCGCGCCCATCGTGGCCAGCGCGTTGTCGAGGAGCAGCGTGTTGGCGACGTAGGTTCGGTAGTTCCGGGCGAACCAGATCTTGTACATGCCGTTGTCGAGGCACACGATCCCGTCCTCCGGGATCACCCGGCGCACGTCGCGCACGAGGCGCTGCGGCGTCACCGGGAAGCGGTCCTCGCCGGCCCGATCGGCGATATGGCCGAGGATGTGCTCGCGCAGGTGCAGCAGCGCGCCCGCGTTCGGGAGCTTGCCGTCGAGCTTGTCGGCCAGCAGCTTCAGCGTCGGCCCGAGGTCGCCGACCACCTCGGCATCCGGATAGTACACCTGCTCGACGTTGGCCGGCATGTAGCCGATGTGGACGACCTTCTGGTCGGCCTGGCCCATGAAGAAGGGCGGCTTCTCGATCGTGTCGTGGCCGATGGCGATGATCAGGTCGGCCTTATCGATCGCCTCGTGGACGTAGTCGCGCTCGGAGAGGGCCGCGGTGCCCATGTAGAGGTCGGTCCCGCCCGCGACGGTGCCCTTGCCCATCTGGGTGGTGAAGAACGGGATGCCGGTGCGCTGCACGAAGCCGCCGAGCTCGCCGGTGGCGCGGGGGCGGCTCGCGGCGGCGCCCAGCATGATCAGCGGGCGCTTGGCCTTCAGGATCATGTCCGCGGCGCGCGCGATCGCGGTCGGGTGGGCGACCGGGATGTCGATCGGGTGCGAGGGGACGAGGTCGGCCTCGGCCTCCTCGGAGGCGATGTCCTCGGGCAGCTCCAGCAGCACCGGGCCGGGCCGCTCCTCGGTGGCGACCCGGAAGGCGTCGCGCACGATGGTGGGGATCGAGGAGGCCGAGACGATCTGCCGGGCCATCTTGGTGATCGGCTTCATCGACGAGATCACGTCGACGATCTGGAACTTGGCCTGGCGCGAGGACAGGATGCCCTTCTGGCCGGTGATGATGATCATCGGCATGGCGCCGAGATGGGCGTAGGCCGCGCCGGTGGAGAAGTTCAGGGCGCCCGGGCCGAGCGTCGAGAGGCAGACGCCGGGGCGGCCGGTGAGTCGGCCGTGGGTGGCGGCCATGAAGCTCGCCGCCTGCTCGTGGCGGGTCAGGACCAGCTCGATCTTGGAGTTGCGCAGAGATTCGACGACGTCGAGGTTCTCCTCCCCGGGAATCCCGAAGATGCGGTCGACGCCCTCGTTCTCGAGGGCCGCGACGAGGAGATCTGAACCTTTGGGCATGCGACGTCTCGCTGATGTAACGGTGTTCCCCGGCCGTCCGGGTCGATTCCGGCACTGTGATCGCGAGGCCGTGAACGACACGAGACGGAGGAACACCCCCCGAATACTCGGTTCGTTAGAGGGCCCCCCTGTAGGGTGGTCAAGGGCCGTCCGGGCCCGTGACGTCACAGAGCCGGCCGGATGCTAACGTGCGGTCCGCCGCCCCGGCTTCCGGCCGGTCGAGCGCACCGGCGGGGCCGACCCGGCTGCCGCGATGGGACAGCGATGGATCGCATCGAGAGCGACAAGACCGTGCCGCCGGGGGACCAGGAGGCGGATGCCCCGGCCGTGGACTCGGTGCTGGCACCGGTCGCCGATTTCCCGCGGATCGACCTCCGCGCGGGCGTCGAGGCCTGGGACAAGCGGCGCAAGGCCGGCAAGCGGCTGCGCGCCGAGGTGCCCCACGCGGGCCAGGCCGCGCTGGCTTCCGATCCCGACCGGCCCGACCCGGTCGCCCTGATCGAGGCCGCCCACGCGGGCCGCCAGCCGCACCTGATCCCGCTACGGGTCGCCCGGATGGCGAGCTCGCCCTTCGCGTTCCTGCGCGGGGCCGCGCACGTCATGGCCTGGGACCTGTCGCGCGGGCCGCGCAGCGGCATCGACGTCGTGATGAACGGCGACGCGCACACCGACAATTTCGGCCTGTTCGGCACGCCGCAGCGCGACATCGTCCTCGACCTCAACGATTTCGACGAGGTCACGATCGGCCCGTGGGAGTGGGACCTCAAGCGCCTCGCGGCCGGGCTGGCGGTCGCCACCGACGACGCGGGCCTGCCGGCGGGCGAGCGGCGGGCGGCCGTCATGGAGGCGGTCTCCGGCTACCAGCACACGATGCGGCGCCTCGCGCCGCAGGGCTCCCTCGACGTCTGGTACCAGACGACCCGCGCCGACGGCCCGCACATCGCCGGGCTCCAAATGAACGCGGAGGCCCGGGCCGTGGTCCGCCGGGCGGTCGACAAGGCGCGGCGTCGCAACAACCGCAGCCTGCTCGCCCAGGTGGCCGAGCGGCGCACCGACGGCACCTGGCAATTGCAGACCGACGCGCCGATCCTGACGCCCGTGGACGCGGCGACCCGCGAGGGCGTCGTCACCGGCCTGGAGCGCTACGCCGAGACCCTGCCGCGGGAGCGGCGCTTCATGCTCGACCGCTACCACGTGGTCGACGTCGCCCACCGCGTCGTCGGCGTCGGCAGCGTCGGGACCCGGGCCTACCTCGCCCTGCTGTTCGGCAATTCCGACGCCGACGCGCTCTTCCTGCAGGTCAAGGAAGCGGTCCGACCGGCGCACGCGCCGTACCTGCCGGGCGTGCCGGCGCCGTTCTCCGGGCACGAGGGCGAGCGGGTGATCTACGGCCAGCGCCTGCTCCAGGCGGTGGGCGACCCGCTGCTCGGCTGGACCAGCATCGCGGGCCGGCCGTTCTACGTGCGCCAGATGAAGAACCTGAAGGGCGCGATCCCGCTGGCGCGGATGTCCGGCGCGCCGCTCCTGACCTTCTCGTACGCCTACGGGACGCTGCTGGCGCGCGCCCACGCGCGGACCGGGGACGCGGCGGCGATCGCCGGCTATTGCGGCAGCGGCAAGCACCACGACCTGAGCGGGGCGATCGCCGACTGGGCCGCGGCCTACGCGGAGCGCAATGCGGCCGACTTCGCCCTGTTCCGCGCGGCGATCGCGCGCGGCCGCCTGGAGGCCGCAGCGGATCCGTGCCTGTGACGGTGCGGTCTGCTCGCGGCCGGTCGATGCCGTCCGCACGTCCGTCCTCGCGAGCGGAGCGAAGCGATCCAGATCGCGCGACGCCGGCCAGCCTCGCGCTGTCCTGGGTCACTTCGCTCCGCTCGTGAGGACGGCACGGAATGCGTCGACCGTCGCGTTCAAGCGGAAAGCGTATCAGATGATGCCCGGCGCCGGCGGCTCGTGGGCCAGCCGGACCAGGAGGTCCCGCAGCCAGCGGTGGGCCGGGTCGTGGTCGTAGGAGGCGTGCCACAGCATCGACACGGGCACGTCGTCGAGGGGCACCGGCACGGGGCTGACGCTCAGCGCCAGGGCGCTGGCGAAGGAGGTGGCGAGCCGGGCGTGCATCGTGGCGATCACCGGCGCCGCGCGGACCATGAACGGGACCACGAGGAAGCGCGGGGTCGTCACCGCCAGGGTGCGCGAGCGCCCGATCAGCGCGAGGGCGTCGTCGACGACCCCGTGGGCGGTCTCGCGCAGGGACGTCAGCACGTGGGGGAAGCGCAGGTAATCGTCGAGCCCGATCGGCGGCTCCAGGCCGATCAGGGCGGCGTTGAACAGCACCACGTAGCTGTCCCGGTAGAGGAGGCGCTGCTTGTGGTGGAGCTGCCCCTCCGAGAACAGGCCGATGGCGAGGTCGACCCGGTCGGCGTCGAGCTCGTCGAGGATGCGGGTCCGGTCGACGGAGCGCAGCAGCAGCCGGATGCCGGGCGCGTCCCGGCGGAGCTGCGCGATCAGCCGCGGCCCGAGCAGCGCCTCGACGCTGTCCGGCAGGCTCACCGTGAAGACGCGTTCGACGGTGGCCGGGTCGAACCGCTCCTCCCGGTGCACCAGCGCCTGCACCTGCCGGAGGGTGGCGCGCAGCGGCTCGGCGATCTTCAGGGCGCGGGGCGTCGGCCGCATCCCGTCCGGCGCCCGGGTCAGGAGCTCGTCGTCGAACAGGCGGCGCAGGCGGGCCAGGCTCGAGCTCATCGCTGACTGGCCGATCCCGACCCGTGCGGCGGCCCGCGTGACGCTGCGCTCGTCGAGCAGCGCGTCGAGGGCGACCAGCAGGTTCAGGTCGATCCGGCTGAGATCGATATGGTCGATGGCCACGGGCGTCGCGTTCGGTGGAGGATCGGAGTGCCGACATAGCAGATGCGTCGGCTTGCCCGTCATCCCGAAGTCGCGCCGCGGCGTCCCGGAGTGACGGCAGGGTTCGGCCCACGTGACGGTGCCCGCGGCCGATGGTTTCTCGGCACCGACGTCCTTGCGAGCGGAGCGAAGCAATCCAGCAGCGCGACG